>JAZFSF010000120.1:0-2624 GCA_036446055.1 Bathyarchaeia archaeon
TTGAAAAGGTCTTGCAACGCCTCCGACTGTTTAAAGCTCCTCCCGAGAACGGGCTGGTAATTTTTTGCGGAGCAATCCCTCAAAACGGAGTTGGCAGCGAAAAAATAGAGACATACGTGTTAGAGCCGCCAGAACCCATCGCATTATACTATTATCGGTGTGACCAAAGATTCCACATAGAGCCATTAGAAGAGATGTTAAAGGAAAGAGACACCTATGGCATTGTCACCGTCGACGGAAACGAGGCGACCATAGCGACCCTTAGGGGAAGGTCACTAGAGATCATCAAAAACATTACGTCTGGTCTTCCTGGTAAACACGATGCAGGCGGTCAGTCTCAAAGACGCTTCGAGAGGAATCGGGAGCAGGAAGTCCATGCATACTATAAACGAATAGGGGGTTATATTAACGACATTTTTCTGCCCATTCCTGACCTGAAGGGTATAATCTTTGGTGGGCCTGGCCCGACAAAAGAAGATTTTCAAAAAGGCGAATACACCCACTACACTCTAAGAGATAAGGCTCTCGCAACTGTTGACACCAGTTACACAGGAGAGTACGGTGTGAAAGAGACGGTGTCGAAGTCACAAGAAATCTTGAAAGAAGTTCAATACTTTAAGGAGAAAAAAGTTGTCCAAGGCTTTCTATATGAAGTGGGTCACGACACAGGACTGGCCACCTATGGAGAGGACGAGGTTCGAAACGCTTTAACGCGAGGAGGGGTTAGAAGTCTCCTCCTCTCTGAAGACTTCAATGAAAGCCGAATATCCCTCAAATGCAAGAACTGCGACTATGCAAACCAGGAAACGGTGAAAAACAAGAGCATCCAAGACTTTGAAAAAAAGTTAACAGGCAAGCAATGTCCTAAATGCTCCTATCCCAACCTCAAAATAAGTGGTGTTCAAGACGTGATCGAGGAATTAGCGGAGTTGGCTCTACAAACAGGAGCAAACGTTGAAGTAATCTCCACCAAGACAGAGGAAGGCGTGGAGCTTCGTTCAAGCTTCGGAGGAATTGCAGCGATTCTACGATATAGGCTGTAATGAGAAAAAATAGTTGTTATGTTGATTTCTGCTATAACTGGTTAGGGAATCAGGTAAGCACTACACAGTTGTTGCTTTCAGGGAGTCGCCCTCTTCGAATCGTAGCTCTTTGATGTGGAGTACTCTCTTTATCTCTTCCTCATTTTCTTGTAGGATAGTTATTTTCGCTGGTGAAGCCGTTATCTTAAGAGTTTCGATTTCTTGATTGAGGGGAATGCCGGCCCTCGCTTTTTCGGTTCTAATCGTCATCAGCGCTTCAACTACGATGTCTCCCTTCGCTTTCTCCTCCATATCATTGGGGATAGCTCCTGCGTTAGGCCATTTGAATGCGTGTATCGTTGGATGTTTACCATCGAACCAGTTGAGTTGGTAGACTTCCTCGGTTATGTGTGGGCAGATGGGCGTGAGAACGAGGGAGATATTCCATAATACGGTGTGTAGGGTATATTGGGCTGCTGCATAGTCTTCTTCACTCTTTTTGTCATAGAGTCGATGCTTTACTGCTTCAAGGTATTGATCACAGAAGTCGTGCCAGAAGAAGTTTTGAATCGAGAATACTGCTGTGTGGAACTGATAGTTCTCCATGCTCTCGGTGACTACTTGTAGTGTTTTAACTAACTTAGATAGGATCCATTTGTCAATCGTGGCTAAATGATCCTTTTCTCGGGGAGAAGGCTGGTATTCTTTGGTGAATCGATAGGCGAATCTAAGGGCAGACCAATACTTCTGAAGAAAACCTTTACAGTATTTTACGATGTCCCAATTGAAGGAAAAATCTGAGCCTAAGGTCAACGAGAGGAGTGCCTGTCTTATGGAGTCCGCGCCATACTCATCAATCTTTTCTTGGGGGTCTATCACGTTCCCCCGAGACTTGGACATCCGATACCCGTCGGGCCCCAAAATGTGACCGTTGACTATTACTTCCTTGAAGGGCTTTTTTCCAGTCAGAAGTAAACAACGGAGGACGGTATAATAGAGCCAGGTCCGAATAATGTCGTGGCCCTGCTGCCTTATGCTCGCCGGGTAGGCCACCTGAAAATAGTCCTCTCGATTGAAATATCCGGAGATGACTAGGGGCGTTAGACTTGAGTCCACCCAGCAGTCGCATACGTCTTCGCAGGCCTCAATAGCTGAGGATCCGCATTTTGGACAGATCTGCGTGGGCTTTTCTGCCTTCGGTGGATCCACTGGAAGCTGCTCCATCTTGGCGGGGATGATCGTCTTACAATCAAGGCAGTACCAGAAGGGCAATGGAGTTCCATAGAGTCGCTGCCGGGAGATGAGCCAATCCCATTCGATGCTGTTCACCCAATCAACGAGTCTTTGAAAGAGGTGTTCAGGTCGCCACTTCATTTCGGCGCAAGCCGCTATCACTTTTTCTTTGAAGATTTTTGTCTTGATGAAGAATTGATCTTTCACGATAAACTCGATTGGTGACAGACAATCCTGTCTATCCGTGTGGCAGAGGACTTGATGAAGAATCTCTTCTCTCTTCGAGAGGTGACCTCCTGTTTCGAGGTCATGAGCCAAGCCAGTTCGCGCTTCAGCAACACTGAGGCCACTGTATTGTCCCGAGTTAAC
>JAZFSF010000121.1:0-2335 GCA_036446055.1 Bathyarchaeia archaeon
CCACGTTCTAGTGAGCACTGACGCTTTGAGCGTTGACGTGGTTGCGTGTGAATTCCAGTCCCTATCCCCTTCGAAGGTGAGACACCTGGTCCTCGCAGCTCAAGACCTCGGGTTAGAGTTGAGCGAACTACGAATTCGACGGATCGAACTATAAGACTGCAAGCACGCAGTGATGCCCTATAAGAAAAGTATGTAGCTAGCATTCACGTAGGCAACTCCGCTTTTTGTATCATGGTTTTCAAGTACCGATGGCTGCCCTCGGGAAGTTTTGAGACCCATCTGTAGTCGCTGTGTTCCTCGTTCAACTTCACGTTCGAGTTCTCCGCTTCCACCAGGTAGTAGATGGAGATTGTGTGACACTCAGGGAATATTAGATTTATGACTCCAATTTGGCGGATGATCTTGCACTTCAACCCCGTTTCTTCAAACACTTCCCTGCTAACAGCTTCCTCCAGGGATTCTCCTTTCCTCACCCTTCCACCGGGCACCCACCACTCTCCCTTCACAGGAGGGTTAACCCGCTTCAACAGCAGAAACTTTCCCTCAAAAGTTATGATGCCATCGACGGTGGGAATAGGCATCCACTCCAGGATCATTTTATAGTACTTTTCCTCAATCCACATGACAAAAGCTCCTCCCCTTAGATATTCAGCCTCTTTAAGTTTAATTGTTTGCTCAAAACGACAAGCACATACCTGCTTACACACCGCGTAGTACTTTGCTAGCCATCGGTTTGGAGAGGAAAGCCGGGGAACGGGTCTTGAGAGCTAAAGGAGTCCTTGCTAAAACGTAGAGATATATGAGCTAACGTGAATGCTAGCCAGCTCTACCTGGGTTTCAGATCGAGGTGACTAGGTTGCGCAGAATAAGCTTGATAGCTTCATGAAAACAAAAAAAGGGGTGGGTTTGGTAAAGCGTTGTTTAGCTTTACCACGTGTCTTTTTCTGTATTTGTTGTTGGGCTTGGACGTGTGATAAATCTGCCTTGTGACCAGTTCTCGTCGAAGAGATACTTTGCACTCCATTGTCCTTTTCCATATCTGCCGATAAAGAATTTTCCGTCGTATATTCCAGCGAAGATGTGGTTTCCATATATTCCCCACGCGTGTTTCCGCTGATTGTCTGTTCCAACGAAGTATCCGTTGCCATATCGTCCCCACATAACGTGTTTTAGATCATTGGTCCACATGAGGTACCTGTTTCTTAGAGATTGGATGGAGTCTTCTGCTTTTTTTAGGGTTTTAGGTATCCGATCTTTTAGCTTCTCGAATTCCTCATTTGTCACATAGAATGGGACTGTTCCGGCTAAGGCTTCTTCATCTCTTGGGAGCTTTGTGGCGGTTATGAGTCCTTTAAGATCTGATCTGTTGAGTTGTATGGCACCTATTCTGGGAGCGGTTAGATATTTGCCCCATGATTCTTCTTCATCGAATAAGCCTTTGGCCTTCCAGAATCCTTCTTGATAACGACCCCAGAAGAACGTTGTTTCGCCGTATCTTCCTACAAAGTATCCGTTACCATATATTCCCCAAGCCTTTCTGCCTAGGTTATCTTGTCCTACGAAGATGTTGTTTTGATAATGGCCCCACATCACGTGTCTTAGATCGTGTGTCCATAAAAGAAATCGATCAGAAGGGTATTTGATCCTGGATTCAGCTTCTTTGAAGGAGCTGTATAATTTTTCTCTTAGCTGTTTCACTTCATCAGGTAACTTTGTTGGCAAAGTCAATTTATTTTCTAAGTGCTGAGCGTTCTCTATCGGCGTGAATGTCGTTATACTATCAGGTTGAGCTCCCAAAACGTTTACTTGCATGGCTTTAACGGATTCGTTGATAGATGCTTCTGAAAATGTTATCAGGGATGTTGCTGCTGCGGTATTTACGAGTACTATGCCGAGAATCGCTAGTGTTGCTAATGCTACTGGGATTCCAAGTTGTTTTTTCATTTTTTTATGCCTCGTGTCTGAGTTAAGCCGAGTGATATATTAGGAAATCCGTGGAAAAAAACGAAAAGAACTGAAATGGTCTTTCCAAACGACATAAAAACCAGTTTAACTCGATAATATAGTCAGGATTAAGATATAAGGCATAAAATACACCTAGTTTTTTAATATATACCTTTTTCTTACGCAGACTAGGTTCTGTTCTCTGTACTTTCTCACTTCAACGATGCCCATACCAGCCAACCTCCTCACCATTCTCCAGGTAGATGTCCTGGGAAGACCCAGCTCCTCGAATATCTCAGCTTCAAAAACCTTACCTCCCCTTTCAGCCAACAATTCGATGGCTTGCTTTTCTTCCGCCCTCAAATCATAACGCTTGAATATCTTTTCCACA
>JAZFSF010000122.1:0-2502 GCA_036446055.1 Bathyarchaeia archaeon
TGATGAAATACAAAAATATAAGTTAACACTTGAGCCACAGCAACGGAAACTTGAGATCTTTGAAACAGAAGATAAAGAAGCGTGGGTTAAAAAGCGTATGCGTTTAGTTCTTGACAAAATAAAAGCAAGAAGAAGAAAAAGTAAAAAGAAATAAACCGAAAAAATGGAAAATTCCCTAGTTTTACTACAGCAAGACTTTAAGCTCTTCCTACAGGCATTGTGGGCAGAGCTGGGCTTGCCTAGTCCTACGAGGGCACAGTACGCTATTGCGGACTACCTACAGAACGGCCCGAAGCGTTTGCAAGTGCAGGCGTTTCGTGGTGTAGGTAAGTCGTGGATTACTGGTGCGTTCGTATTATGGACACTATTCAACGACCCAGAAAGAAAGGTCATGATAATCTCTGCATCAAAAGAACGTGCAGACAACATGTCTATCTTTTTACAGAAACTCATCATAGACACACCTTGGTTAAAACACCTCCAACCTAAGTCGGACGACAGTAGATGGTCAAGGATAAGCTTTGATGTTAACTGTAGCCCACACCAAGCACCATCAGTCAAGTCAGTTGGTATAACCGGACAGCTGACAGGTAGTCGTGCAGACCTGATGATTTTGGATGACGTAGAAGTACCGGGTAACTCACTTACGGAGTTCATGCGTGAAAAACTCTTACAACTCTGCACAGAAGCAGAATCCATCCTTACGCCGAAAAGCGATTCTCGTATTATGTATCTCGGGACTCCTCAGACTACTTTTACTATTTATCGTAGGCTCGCGGAGCGGAATTATCGACCACTTGTTTGGCCGGCCAGATACCCAAGACAAGACAAGCTATCTAAATATGAGGGGATCCTTGCACCCGAAATCCAAGAAGATGTTGATATGGGTGCGGAAGAATGGGCTCCAACAGATGATAGATTCACAGACGAAGATCTCATAGAACGTGAAGCATCTATGGGTCGTAGCAACTTTATGCTTCAATTTCAATTAGACACAACACTATCAGATGCACAAAAATTCCCCCTTAAAATGGCTGATCTCGTTATTACTAGCGTTAATCCTACTACTGCACCCGAAGATGTCATATGGTGCTCAGATCCTAGTAAAGTCATACGAGATGCCCCAACAGTCGGCCTCCCGGGTGATTACTTTTACTCTCCAATGCAACTCGTGGGAGAGTGGAGCAGCTATGATGAAACGATTTGCAGTGTTGACCCAAGCGGTCGTGGAACGGATGAAACGGCTGCCGCCTTCCTCTCTCAACGAAATGGACTTATCTATCTGCATGAGATGTCAGCCTACAGAGACGGGTACTCGGATAGTACCTTGCTCGACATCCTCGCCAAATGCAGAACATATGGAGTCACAAGCTTGGTTATTGAAACAAACTTTGGAGATGGCATCGTAGGTGAACTATTTAAAAAACATCTTATCAACACAAAACAACACATCAATATTGAAGAGGTACGTGCGAATGTTCGGAAAGAAGACAGAATTATCGACTCACTTGAGCCTGTTCTTAATCAGCATCGTCTTATTGTCGACCGTGGTGTCATTGATTGGGATTATGCGTCCAACAAAGACAGTCCAGCTGAAGAAAGGCTCCTCTATATGCTATTTTATCAGATGAGTCGTATGTGTAGAGAAAAAAGGGCTGTAAAACACGATGACAGGCTTGATTGCCTTGCTCAGGGTGTAAAATACTTCACAGATGCCCTATCTATCTCTGCACAAGACCAAATACAGCTAAGAAAGACCGAAGAATGGAATAATATGCTTGCAGAGTTCCTAGATGACCCTCAAGCCAGTGCAAATCACATGGTTTTGGGTATGAATCTGGAACAAAGGCGTGAAGCCCGTGGTTTAAACGACAATACATCAGGCTATAACTGGCGTTAGGTCGATCACGCACTTATACAGGGGAGGAGAAGGGTGGACTCAGCCCCTGTACCTAATATCCTATGAGTGGATATTCCTTAATAACCTACTCCAACTAACCAACATGAAGCTATTTGCAGCCCTCGAAAGGGCCTTGCTAGCTCGATGGAGGAAGATAAAAGTCGCCCTAAAGATCAATAAATGGCCGCTTTTAAGCCTCAAAGAGCAGCGATTACAACTTAAAAAGCAGTATTTAGAGTCTTTATTCCGTAAAAAATGAAGCATTTACACACAGGTCAGTTCAAACAAGTCTATAAAGAGGTCAAAACACCACTACCATACCTCAATTTTCTTATATTAGGCTTGTTAGTCTGGCTAGAACAGAAATATCTTGACTATACCATCAAAGCTAACCTAGATTCAGCTATAGATGACTACCATAAACAGATGGATCTGCTAGAAAATGACAAAAATTTGTGAGGTCGATATACGTATGCAGTCAGGTCGGATTTCCCCCTTGACACCGTACAGTATTATAGACACGATGCGACGTATGATTCTCGTGAGTCGCCTGAGTCTCAGCGCAACAAGGACGCACTGGACACATTAGTCTTGTAAGACTG
>JAZFSF010000123.1:0-4480 GCA_036446055.1 Bathyarchaeia archaeon
AGCCACCTATTTCCCCATAGTATCGTTATGTCAAATCCCTGCGTTTTCATGTATCGAATAGCGTCCCGCATAACCGCTGAGCAATACTTTTTTCCCTGATGAACGGGATGCGTTGCCACGGGCGCTATAATGGCTCCGTTAACTACGGCCATTCCTATCCTCAAAGGTCGTCGCAAAAGCATCATCATGCTCACGACATTGCCGTCAACTGATACTACACGTAAATCTCCTGGCCGAAAATGGGGATCATCACTGACCGTAACCTCGATCATCATTCGCTCCGGATAGGAGTTGAATGCGGCATCTGCTAAGTCATAGATATCATCTATTCCTTTGGGTCCGCAGCTCTCACGATCATTCCTAAACAACTCTTGAATAATCGGTTTCGACATTCTCCCGTTAAACACTATTCGTAGATACGTACAGCAAAAAACCAATAGTGCTATTTTTACATAATTAATTTTTAATGAATGCCCTATAAGTCTTTTTTATTGGAGGTTCATTCGTTTTTTGAGGAACAAGACTAACCTGACACTTGTTGACAGAGCCATCGGTAAACAAGTGAACCTAGCTAGCTATAGATGATGATAACGACTCGATTCTCCCCACTCAAGACTATTCTCTTTTCTAATGCTAAACGTAGAAAAAAATATTCAAAAATCCTTTTTATAGAGGTTCTTCCAGAACTTATTCGTGGAGATAAAAATGGTTATTCTTGGAATTGTTGGTAGTCCCCGGAAAAACGGGTTGACGAATCGATTGGTCGACGCAGCTTTGGAGGGTGCCCAGATCAGGGGCGCCTCCATTAAAAAGATTTACCTAGTAGATTACGATATACAACAGTTCAAGGGACATGGCGGATCCGTTGAAGCCTATAAACATTGCCCAGAAGCGCTCAGCCAACTCTGTGAGGACGCAGATGCCATCATTCTTGGCGCCCCCGTATATTGGGGCGACATCAACGGGTTGACGAAAGACTTCATGGACACGGTGCGGATCACCACCTCAAGCGGCAAACCCGCCGTAGGTATCGCCATCGCCGGCGGAAGCGGGAAAGGTCTTCTATCTGGCGTGCAATCTATCTATCACTTCTTCTACCACAAACAGATGCGGGGAATCGACCCCACACCCGTCTCCAGATTCAACCTTGACGAGACATTGGAACAGCTGAAAGGGAGTGGAGGTAAACTCATCGAACTCGTAGCAAAAGCGGAACCCTTCTCCGGAACATCATGGAATGACCGGTGGCCTGAAGTCTTAGCCTACTACACCGCCATACCATACCTCGAAAATGGACCACTCGACGAATTCATCATGCTCGCAAAGCAGTTGATTACGATATCGGAAGGTAAGGACGTTACGAAAGCGAAGACGGAACTCGATACAGCCCTCACACTCCTCACTGAAGGAAAGAGAGAGGAAGCAGCTAGACACGCTGTAACGTCGTATCAACTCCTATTTTACTCTTCATGACAAAATAAAGAACGGGTTTCACCTAGGCTACCCGCAGGGTCACGCGGTCTCATCTAAAACCATCTCATTAGTTAATTAGCTAACTACGGAACATTAACGGTTTACGGGGAGGGTTGAACGTGATTGAGACAGTGATACCTCCCGATAATGCTTGTATAGTAAATACCTCTCCTTCCTCTCACCTTATATGGCGATGATTGTAGACGACTGAGACGTAACCGTTTAATGGCGTTACCCTGTAAGTGAGATTAGTTACCTTACGCGTTTGCTACCACAATTTGGACAGAAGAGGGCATTATAGGGTACACGTTTTCCACAATTTTTGCATTGGGGCGTCATGAACCGCGGGGTCGATAAATTCGAGGAACGGGTTACCTTTGTTCGAGTTTGAGACTTTAATCTGACGGTTGCTGCTACAGTGAGGCCGGTTAGAAAGCCACCGATGTGAGCCATGTACGCAACCGATGTCGCTCCTCCACTGTACAGGAGCTGGAGGATGAACCAGAACCCGATGAAGACCCAGGCTGGAATTGGAGCTACCCGAATAAAAATAAAGGATGGCACTACGCTGACAATTTTGGCCCGGGGAAAGAATACGAGGTACGCCCCCAAGATCCCGGATATGGCTGCCGAAGCACCGATGGCCGGGATGTAGGCATCGTATCCCCCATACATAACAGCTACACTCGAGTGGGCGAGTCCACCTCCGATTCCAAAGATGAAGTAGAGGAGGAGGTACTTGATGTGCCCAAATCGGTCTTCAATGTTGTCTCCGAAAACGAAAAGGAAAACCATGTTCCCGAGGATGTGCAAGATGTTGCCGTGAAGGAACATTGAGGTGACTAATGTGTGAAGCTGCTTTCCCTGCATAACTAGGGCGGGGATCTCACCAAAGGTGAGGAAAATCCTGTAATCGAACCTTTTCGAGAATACCCAAAAAAACACGAGGCCATTCACAATAATGAGGGCCCACGTGACGATGGGGCGGGTCTTGTTTTTATTCTCATCGTAAAGGGGAAACATATAGCCACACAATCTTATGACTGGTTCAACGATAAAACCGATGTGTAAAACGGGTTCGTGTTTAAAATAGCATAAGTCCTTTAAATGCTTTAAATCAAGTTTTTTTGTTTTCGCTCGTATGCAATTTTCTTCGGGATGTGAATGAGCACATAACTTACACTCTATCTTGTCGTTTTCTTTTTCGTATATGGAATTCCTTTGAATGTTAGATGGGTAACTTAGCTACTGCTGTGGTTTTCGGTAACTATTTAAACTGAACGATGGGTGTACTTAGTATCAAGACACGGTTTTCGAAGACTAAATTTTTAATATTTTGTTTAAAGGAGTACGTAGGGTTCATGTGGACTCTTATTAGACCGGATGCCTTAACTGTTCTCCGCGACCAAAAGGCTCGACGCGTTTTGGGACGCTACTTTGATGTGTTCCAAGGGAAGAAACCTGCCCACTTCCTCATCGCCAAGACGCTATCCACTCATTACGAAGAAGATGATTCCCTCCAAGATTTGTGGCTGCTTCACGACGCACTCCTCAAGTCGTTCACTTCTTTGAAGAAGAGGATTGACGACGAACGGATACCTTTACATGCGTCGTCTCAGCCCAAACAATCCTTTTTAGACTTGAAATTAGAGTTAGCCAACAGACTTCTAGCGAACTGCCATCTCTGCATACGAGTGTGCGGCGTCAATCGAGTCAACGGAGAGCTAGGTTGGTGCCGGAGCGATACAAACTTTCCCGTATCCTCCATTTTCGTGCACACAGGTGAAGAGCCGGAACTCGTCCCCTCAGGAACTATCTTCACCATCGGATGCAACCTTCGATGCATCTACTGCCAAAACTGGGCCATCAGTCAACGAATCGAGACAGGCAAAACATACACGCCGGGAATGATGGCTAACGCAGTTGAAAAACTACGTAAAAAGGGGTGTCGCAACCTAAACATGGTAGGAGGAGACCCGACCCCCTGGCTCCCCCAGTGGCTTGAAACCTTCAAACACGTCACATCCAACCTAGCCACAGTATGGAACTCGAACGCTTACTACTCCAAAGAGAGCGCTAAACTGCTGGCTGGATTTGCGGATATCTACCTCCTCGACTTTAAATATGGCAACAATGCGTGCGCCGAGAGGCTTTCTTCTGCTCCCACCTACTGGGAAACCTGCACCCGCAACCACCTTTACGCTAAGATTCATGGCGAACTCATCATAAGAGTTCTCGTCCTCCCCGACCACAACCAATGTTGCACTCAACCCATCCTTCAATGGATTGCGAAAAATCTGGGTTCCGAGACGCGTCTGAATCTAATGGATCAGTATCGACCCCAGTGGAGGGCCGCTGAAGCCCCAGAACTCCGACGCCGCTTGACCCGTAAAGAATTCAAAGTGGCTGTACAGTTCGCGAGGGACGTGGGTCTGACCAACATCATAACCTAAGTGCTTCTTCACTCGTAACTCTGTGTGTTCAGGGAATTGCTTGAAATAATTTTCGTGACACGTGAACGTTCCTTCATCGGGTTTATCATACTCTTTAACCTGTTTGAGCAAAAGATTAAGGTATCACAAAAGCTAAACTTTTAAGATAGACCTCTACCATTTCACAAAATAAGAGTCTCATATCATCGCCTTAAATAGATCGTCGAGGAAGGTTTGAAATATGCCCTATTGTCCTGAGTGCGGAGGGGATTTATTCTATGACCCACGGGTTAAACGTTACGTGTGTAAAAGCTGTGGCCTATCCCTCACCTTTCAAGAAATTTCAGAGGTTCGTGACTCGATTCGTCCGGGCTTGAATGATGAGGATAAACGGAGGCAGAAAAAAAAGGATTACCTTTCCTGGTGGTTCTCTAAAAAGGAGTAAATACCCCCTTTGCCAAACGCTTTCGAAATCATTTGCTTAGGTAATGAGCTGTTAATTGGAAAGATCCTGAACTCCAATGCTCAGTGGCTCGCCAAAAACGTAACGAGCCTCGGGGGAACTGTCCAACGGA
>JAZFSF010000124.1:0-2087 GCA_036446055.1 Bathyarchaeia archaeon
ATAATCTTATATTATGTAAAAAAACTTCTTCCATAGGGGGATTTAGGGTCACTCGCTAGCTAAACTTTTACACGTACGTGTTAATGAATTAAGTGTTCGTAAACACCTTAGTAAGTGCGAGAATAGACTCTGCTTATAACAAAACAATAAAGTAGAACATTTGAGCAGGAACGTTCTCCTCATGATTGCTGCAGCTGGAGGAGTTGCTATTTTTTTCATCAACATGCTCAATACTGACGGAATAGAATACGAGACTATTCTGAGCAGAAGAAACGTCTCTAGTGATGCCCTTAAACTGACGCCTGAGACGGACCTCTATTCTCCACAACCTTCATCAGATAAATATTACTAATCAAATTCTTTTGGGATTTACAAACAATGCAGAACTATACAGGTTACGTGATGGCGAATAAGAAATGTTTTGTCATTCTAGGTTTATTCGTCATGTCATTCTTTCTGGCGGCGATGTCTGACTAATAGAGTCATTTCCTGACTGTAGATACATTCTTAGCGAAAATCAGTGGGGGCATCTATTCACTGGCATAGGAAGCAGGCGCAGTTGAAGCTGGTAGTAGTTAGGTACGTTACTTTAGAGCAGAGTTTTCTTTCACAGGATTCTGCCTGGAGTCATCAGAATCGATAAACCGCTTAAAAGTCCACACATGATCGTGTTCCTTTGTTTCTATTAAAAGCGGGTCGATGGCAGTGGGGACGTCGCCAGCGTTCCTTGGACTCAAAGCACTCTACTGATAATAGACGTTGATACAAAGTTTTAAGACGGTGAGTAGACATATCTCTTTCTTGTGTGTGAGGGTTCTGCTGATGGACGTGAAATCAATCACAACGGAAAACGATTTAATTACGGTCTTGAAAGACAAAACACCGTTTGAACGAGACGTGTATGTCGCCACTTTCAAGATCCCTAAAGGGTATGTGAGCACGTATAAGCGGATTGCCGAGAAGATAGGGCGGCCAAAGGCTTATCGAGCGGTGGCCAACGCCCTCCACAAGAATCCGCTGTGGCCTGTTGTGCCCTGTCACCGCGTTGTAAGTTCTAACGGCTCCTTCAATGGCGAAAAAAGAGGAGCGGATGTAAGACGAAGTCGGGTCGAGCAAGAGGACATTCCCATGGAGAAGGGGAAAGTAGTATTGAGTCGTGACATCCTGTACTAGCAGCTGAACCTCTTTATTCTACGTATTTATCCTCAATCAACCTCGCAGCGGACTTTTAGGGATTCAGTCAACTGCGAAATGATCTATCTTGTCTTAATCTAATGCACCGGAAAACCCTATACTGCTAAGCACATAGCATCCAGCGAATAGTCTCTGAACATGTATCTCAAGGGTAACAGAACAGGAGTGGAATACTATTTCAACAAAGCTTAGCCGATATGGGATGGAAAGGGAATATACGACCTTACCGCCTAGAAAGAGGGCAAATACGCTAACTTCAAACTTGATTTAATCCTATACGCTAGTACGATCTTCAATATAGCTATTGGAGACTACACTCAAATTGAAGAGAGACAGTGGTGTATGCAACAGGTAAATGGCGGAATAACGAGCCTAGCAGATCTTATGGGTAACCCAGTAGGTTCAGCGAATGCAGAGACTACAGCAATAGCGCGTTTACCATAATGATGAACTTATCTCAAAGATGCAAGCGCTTTTCAAAGAGTGAGTGCATAAAATTTATGTTTATTGTTCTAATTTGATACATTTTTCAGTCACTTTATTTTTAGCAGATTACTTAAAAACTTAATATGTTTGATATGTCATCATATGACTATTGTTATTAATATGAATGTTCTAGCATCTAAACATTCAGATGCTTGTATGACTTCAAATATCCTGGTAAGACTGAGATTTCCTCTTGAGACCAAGTATCTCCACAATACTGGAAATGGTCGGCGACAGTATTGTGAGGTCTCGTCAATACTTCTCGTTCTCCTCTACGTCTTCTATCCCCTCTGATTCATTCGTTTAGCATTTGTAAAAACTTAAATAGCAATAATCAACTACGGGTTTTAGGGAATATTTTTGCCTACCAAGTTGAAATTGCCCCTCATCTTCTGCTTTTGTTTCTT
>JAZFSF010000125.1:0-3215 GCA_036446055.1 Bathyarchaeia archaeon
CCCACAGCTAGTTAGCTTTTATTTATCTTAGGTGATGTACACTTTTTTATGGAAGGGGTAGGCCTATATCCTGTAGGTATTTGGTTACCTTTCTTTTGTTTTGGAGAAATTCTTCGCTCGGACGCTGTTTGATGAAGTCATAGCACTTCTGTTCAGATGTTAGGAAGGCTTCGGGGTTTTGGTAAAGTAGAAGTCGACGGTCTCTGTTAGCGATACGTGTTTTACCCACTAGTTTGTCGCTTCTAATCCTCTGAGTCAACTCGAATAGGTCTGGAAGCTTCAGATTAGCCTTGGTGGTGGCGTCAGAGACATCAGCTGCCCATGCTACTGTGGTTGGAGGTGGAGTCTCTCCGAGGTGAATGTTGTGTCCCATAACCGTGCTGCGCATGCATGATAAAGCGGTTTCTACTAGGTGTTCCTCAGAACAGAGGTCTTCTCCACCGTTCTGGGGCCATCCCCCACCGTAAGTTATGATGTTAGTATTTCGTCTAAGAGTGAATTGAACCAACAAGCTTCGTAGAAGAGCTGTATTTTCCTTTGCAGTCACCTCAGCCAGTCTCCCCTCGATGGATCGAGCACTCCTCAAGACACGTACGCCACCAGAATACTGGATCTGATCTCTATAAACCAACCATGCTGTCAAGTTTCGGGATACGGATTCGATCATGGCGCCATAAGCGTCGCCGCAGAATCCCCCGAGTTGAGCTCCCGCTCCACCATTGACGCGGTAGCATCCATAGTCCTCGTGGACGATAGCTGCGCCTATGAGGTCACTCTCGACCTTAAGATCTGGGAGAACCGAGAGCAAAATGCCATCGCTTCTCCTTAAACATCGTTTAGAATCTATCGGAGCTATCAAGGCTGCAGTAGTTGTTAAGAAGGGGTAGTAACAAATGGCTAACCCGGATCTACCAGCCAGTCTCACTCCTTCTCTGACTAATGCAACCGCTCTTCGAGCTGAATAAACGATCTTAGGTGTTCCATGGACTTCTCTGCCATCAATTTTAATGAAGTTAAAGCCTTCTATGCTACCTACCCTAGGTATCCGAGTTAACTCCCTCACGATGAGGGGGAGGGGTATAAGACTCTGTGACCATGCGCTGTGACCACCAGTATTTATGTGAGTTGGTCGGCTGTCGCTTACCTTTCTTTTGCGTATGGTATGAGCGTCTTTGCCCTCACCGATTATGAGTTGTCTTTGTGTCTGATTAGCTGCTTCTCGAACCTCATCTTCGTTGAACTTTATGACGCGTTTTGTTGAAATGCAATACACGCCCATCTCAGAGAGAAAGTCGACGGCTGCATCGAATAATGCGTCTAAATAATCTTCATCGACATCATAGATCTTTTCTGGTAGCGGTCGTTTCAGGTTATGACGCGTTGTTAGTTCCTGCATCTTCTTGAAAAGACTCATGTTCCACTCCATTTCTTCCTTTCTTGGGCCGTTATACGCGCGCTCAGCTACATCTAAAAGGCTAATCATTCACGAGTCCTCCCAAAAATCATTTGTGGAGATGATAAACTATCAATCTCACTTATTCTCTTCACATCGTATATAGGTCTCTTATGGTATGATTTGATACGCTTGATCATTTATAACACATCCAATCATCTAAGAATTCAATCCAAGCACCAGGCTAGTTACATAACTTATTCAATGCGAAATAAACTATTAATTGTATGGGTTATCCGATGCTCGTGTACGCCTTTATGCTGAAGCAGTGAAGAAACAAGGCTTTTATACGCCTCAGATGATATCTTTTGGCGGGATTAATCTTGAAAGGTATAACATTTATCGGTGATAGACAGCTCCAAGTCCGGGAGTATCCTGACCCAGAGCCAGGGCCAGGTCAAGTCGTCGTGAAAATGGGGGCTTCAACTATCTGTGGTAGCGACCTCCACATATATCGTCGCTCAAAAGAAGCTATACAAAGCAGCCCAAAAGTCATAGCTGGACATGAACCTTGTGGAACAGTAGAAAAAATTGGAGAACAGGTCTTCAATGTCAAGCCGGGCGACCGAGTCTCAGTACTCCATGCGATCGGGTGTGGAAACTGCGAAGATTGCATAAAAGGCTACGATTATAGATGCAAAAACATGGACACCATCGACGGGAAGCCGTGGTGGACGGGACAGACAGGCAATAAGGATGGAAGCTTTGCAGATAAAATCCTAGTGCCCTCTCGAGGATGCCTCCCCCTACCAGATGAACTTTCGTTCATAGACGGCGCCATCATGGCATGCGCCGGAGGTACCGCCTACGAGATCATTAAAAAACTAAACGTGTCCAGCCTCGACACGGTTGCCATCTACGGCCTTGGCCCAGTAGGACTCAGCGCACTTTTGATCGCAAAAGGAAAAGGCGCCAGAGTAATCGGAATCGAACCGATGAACGAACGACTTGAACTCGGACTTAAACTCGGAGCAGATAACGTCATCAACGCAAAGACCGCAAATGTCTTAGACGAAATAAAAGACCTGACAAAAGGCAAAGGCACCGATGTCGCGATAGACTTTTCAGGAAACAACGTAGCACGGACCAACGCTATAAACGGCGTCAGCTTCGGCGGAAGAGTAGGCTTCATCGGACACACCGACGTAGAACTAACCATAAAACCCTCCGAACTTGTCAGCCGAGACATCACCATAAGAGGCTCACCAATCTTCAAAACAGACACATACTTTGAAATGTCAGACTTCCTTGTAAACCACAAAATCTCACTAGAAAGCACAGTCACCCACAGATTCCCTCTTGAACAAGCAGAAGAAGCCTTCAAGCTCTTCGACACCAGACGAACAGGGAAAATCGCCTTCGTCTGGGACTAAGGCAATAACGGAGCCGGTGCAGCCAACTACTTGTCTTCACAGTCAATCCACTGTAAAAGGTGCTGACGAAACAAAACACTTAGCGAATCATATCCCACTTTTTTGATCTGGATACACAAGGCACAGCCTTATTTATCCGGGAACGCAACGAAACAAAGTAATGATCATACAACACATTGTTTCTAAAACACAAAAAATCCTTTGTTTACCTTATCCACCACATACTAAACCCAAAACAGCCTTCTTTCACTAAAACCACGATAAACAAGCGGTTTACAGTTTATCTACGACCCATACAAAACTCTACCAACATCACACAACCTGTAGACCAACCAACTCCTCCATAACCAATAAGAGGGATAAAATATAGTGAATTTTGATAAATCAGG
>JAZFSF010000126.1:0-2277 GCA_036446055.1 Bathyarchaeia archaeon
CAAAGGCTTTGGTTTCGTTGAATTTGCTGATGAAAAAATGGCAGAAAAAGCAATGAAAGAAATGAATGAAAAAGATATCGAAGGTAGAAAACTCGTTGTGAATGTCGCAAGACCTGCAAGAGACAGAAACTAATTGATTTAGATAAAACTTCTCGATAGACTGTTTATATGGCTTTTAGAGAAAGTAGATGGCGTACCCTCATCAAAGCGGCAACGTTCCGTATTTTTGTGATAGCTGCTGATGTGGGAGTGATTTATTTTGTAACTGACAGCATAAAGACTGCGGCTTCTGTTATTACCCTTACTAATGTAACAAGTACCCTGGTGTACATATTCCATGAAAGAGCTTGGAATAGGGTTCATTGGGGAAGAAAAAAACACAAGAATAGGTGGGGAAAGAGAAAATAGAAGTATATACATACCATATGGTGGAATCTGATTTATTGAGTGTTGACAAATATCATGGGAGATTATGGAAGAGTGTGAACGAAAGAGTCAAAATAATAGAAGAAGTGAAAGACTTGGAAGAAAAAAAGAAAATCGCAAAAGAAACCGCCAGTAATGTTGGATTTGCATATGTTACTGGGGCAATTTCAGAAGAAAAGATGAAAAGTATGCGTGCACACATCAACACAGTTTTTGATGATGAAAAAAATTGGTTGACTAAAGACGACTTCATATTTGAGGTTTAATTGTAGTTAATTTATAAAACCATTTGGGGAATATTGACTCAATAGACACGTGTGATATAATACCCTTACTCCATAAGGAGGAATTGAAAAAACTATGATGTAAACTAAACACCAGAACGGTCTAATTTAGACTATTTTCAACCGTCCTTCTGGACGGATTTTTTTTGATTAGAACTTTGAAATTTTAATAGTTATATATATTTTGACTCCATACATATCCTGTATGGGCTGAACACGTCTGTTCAGATTCGAAATATGACTGGAAGTGTAATAGACAAGCCTTTAGCTTGTTTTATTACAAGCGAGGTTTAAACTTGTCACTTTTTGAGGGTTTGATCCTGGCCCAGGATGAACGCTGGCGGCGTGCCTTAGGCATGCAAGTGGAGCGACTTAAATTTATTTAAGAAGCCGCGAACGGCTGAGTAACACGTAAGGACTTACCCTTTGGAGGGGGATAGCCCCGAGAAATCGGGAGTAATACCGCATAATATTGTTTACAATCAAAGAGCTTAACTGCTCACCAAAGGAGAGACTTGCGGTCCATCAGTTTGTTGGTAGGGTAATGGCCTACCAAGACTACGACGGATAGGGGATGTGAGAGCATGACCCCCCAGAGAGGCACTGAGATACGGGCCTCACACCTACGGGTGGCAGCAACCGGGAATTGTGCGCAATGGACGAAAGTCTGACGCCGCGACGCCGCGTGAAGGATGAAGGCCTTAGGGTCGTAAACTTCTTTTGGTAAAACCGAGAGGTTTTGCAGAATAAGCACCCGCTAACTATGTGCCAGCAGCTGCGGTGATACATAGGGTGCAAGCGTTATCCGGATTTATTGGGCGTAAAGAGTTCGTAGGTTTTTCCATAAGTTATCTTTCAAATACTGGGGCTCAACTTCAGGAAGGAGGATAATACTGTGGAAATTGAAGAACGTAGGGGTTACTGGAATTTGTCATGTAGGGGTGAAATCCGTTGATATGACAAAGAACACCGAGGGCGAAGGCAGGTAACTGGGCGTATCTTGACACTGAGGAACGAAAGCTAGGGGAGCGAAAGGGATTAGAGACCCCTGTAGTCCTAGCCGTAAACGATGCTCGCTAGCGATGTGTATTTTAATATGCGTCGCGTAAGCTAACGCGTTAAGCGAGCCGCCTGGGGAGTACGAGCGCAAGCTTAAAACTCAAAGGAATTGACGGGGACCCGCACAACCAGTGGAGCATGTGGTTTAATTCGAGACGAACCGAAGAACCTTACCTGGACTTGACATACTACTTTTGATGTCCTTTAGGAAACTAGAGGAAAGTCGCCATTGGTGACGAGGTAGTACAGGTGCTGCATGGCTATCGTCAGCTCGTGTCGTGAGGTGTTCCCTTCAGTGGGGTAACGAGCGCAACCCTTGTCGTATGTTACATATCATACGAGACTACTTGCATTTTTGCAGGAGGAAGTGGGGACGACGTTAAGTCAGCATGGCCCTTATGTCCAGGGCTACACACATGCTACAATGGAGCCGACAATGGGTTGCCAAACCGTAAGGTGGAGCTAATCCCATCAAACGGCTTCTCAGTGGGGATTGAGGGCTGCAATT
>JAZFSF010000127.1:0-2264 GCA_036446055.1 Bathyarchaeia archaeon
ATGCGGTTCCAGTGTTTTTAAGGCTGATACTGATCTGCCAGTTACCCCATTGATCGATTGTGCATACTCCTGTCTGTATCTCGACTTGCTCGAATTTGGTGAAGGATCCTGCGATGCCTCCCATCCAGTAGGCTACGGCGACGGCGATCGTGATGGCGATGGCGACCAAGATGACGGTTGCGATGACGGGGCTTACTGCTCTGCGGCTTCTATTCTTTCGCGAGTTTTTACGAGTACCCATTTTTATATTTTCCTCCTATTCGTTACTGTTGCTGTATCAATTTTTGATTAAAATCGTTTATGAAGTGTTAATCTATAAAAAAACTGAAAAAGAATTTCTCTTGTATACTCAGGTAAACGTATTAATGGCTGGATTAACCTCGAAGTTTGTTACTCCTTGTCAGGGCATTACAATCGATGACCTTACTCGATGAAGCAGATTGCTGTTTTATCAGCCTTTAAACGAAAAAACCATGGACATAGCTAACTACTTTAGATTTGAGGAGATAATTAATATCGAAACAAAACTTTATTACTACATATTTGGAGTGAAAGGTGAAGAATCCAAACTACTCAAGGCTAGCTAATAAAATAAAAATAAATAATTATTGTATCTTTAGAGATTATTATGTAAGGCTGAGTGGAAGACGTTGATCGACTCCTGCTGTTTTGGTTGTATAGTCGTTAACGGGAAACCATACACATCAGACTTAATCATCTTTCTAAATCGAGTTTTCGATTGATGGTGGAGAAATGAGGGCCACCAACTATGCGTAGACGACATCACAGAGATCCTCAATAAAGAACCTGTGGCATTAGTGGTGGGAACAGGTTACAAAGGTTTGATGAAGGTTTTGCCCGAAGTTAAAGAGCGTCTTACTTCAGAAAGAATAACTCTAATTGCTGAAAAAATCACCACGACTTATATAACCTTCAACATCCTCGTCAAAACCAAGCAAGTGGTCGGAGCCTTTCACATCACCTGCTAATCCAACAAGACGAATCTAATCCACGACACGTCATAGTATATCCAAGGCGTAGCACCGTTCATAATGAAGTCAGCAGTATCCAAGCCCTTTTTTTCATTTAAACTAGCTAGCCATCATCATCACTTAAAGATACGTTTTTCATTAGAGGTACTCCTCGTCTAGACTTCTTTGCTTTCTCAACGATTGTGCGTCGTTCACCTTTACTCAGCGTCCACGAGTCCACTCCGTGCTGAAAAAGTGATGAGCGATATGTTTGTAAAAACATAACAGTTAAGTATAGAGGTGTATTGAATCTCTCGCAAAATAAGTTGTTGGAGAAGTAAAGGTGGTCCTTCAAACGAACAAATCCGCCTATACAAAATCATTAGGACTTTGCGACGCTTACGGAAGAAGTCTCAACAACCTTCGCATCTCAGTCACCCAAAGATGTAATCTGAACTGCTTCTTCTGCCATAAGGAAGGCGAAGACGCCTTCGGTCAAGAACTGACTCCGACAGAGATCACGGACATCGTGAAGATGGCCTGCACATTGGGTATGAAAAAGGTAAAGATAACGGGTGGAGAGCCCCTTCTGCGAGAAGACATCATCGAAATCGTTTCAAGTATCGCACAGCACGCCGACGAAGTCTCCCTCACTACCAACGGTTTCTTGCTGGAAGAGAAAGTGGAGGCCTTGCGAAGTGCTGGTCTGCAGCGGGTAAACGTGAGTCTACACGCCATGAATCCCGACACCTTTAAGGAGATAACTGGTGGAACAGGTCTTCAGCAGGTTGAGAAAGGAATAGCGGCTGCGTTGGAAAACCATCTTGAACCGGTGAAGGTGAACATGGTCGTTTTAAAGGGAATCAATGACCATGAAGTCCATCAAATGATCGACTTCACAGCACATCTCGGTGCTATCCTCCAGTTGATAGAGTTCCAACCTGTCCAAAACGATAATTGGAATCCGTGGAACCGATTCCACAGCGATTTGAGTGCTATCGAAGGGTGGCTCAAAGAGAATTCATTTAAAATCCAGGAAAGGGCGATGCATAGACGGAAAAAATATTACCTTAAGAGTAATGACGGCGTCGCGTGCGTCGAGGTGGTGAAGCCCATGCATAACTCGGAGTTTTGTCACAGCTGTACACGGCTCCGGGTCACATCCGACGGAAAACTCAAGCCATGTCTGCTCAAAAACGGTAATCTGGTGGACGCGGTCGTCCATGTGAGGGGGCGTAAGGATTTGAAGGGGTTGGAGAAGGCTTTTCGCAGGGTTGTGACACTTAGAGAACC
>JAZFSF010000128.1:0-9295 GCA_036446055.1 Bathyarchaeia archaeon
TTCTGCATCGTTCGCAACGCCACATCGTGAATTCTCTGCAGGATGGACAGGGGAACTTAACTGCTTTTTCTCTTGGCATTATCGCGTGGCCGCACCAAATGCATGTAGGCATATATTCACATCCACCATGTTTTTAATGGTTAAGACTCTTTATTTAGAGCTGTCTATTGAACTTTGACTTGTGTATTTATATTTTTTCGTTTTAGGAGAGTTATCTTCCCTGCCGTCAGCTTATGTTCTAATTTGCTTCTCATTTAGACGTGGGTTAAACTGTGTGAGTCGTTCAGGATAGATTATGCATTTTATCTGTAGTTTTAGAAAATTCTCCCTAGGATGGGTTGCGTTTCTGGGGCGGCTCGAGGAAGGTAAGTAATTGTAACTTAATCCTTGATCTAGAAAGGTTTTCATGCTTTTTCGAGAAGGAGGTGATCAAATAATGGTCTTATCCGTTAAGTATTCTTTGGATGGGTTGAGTTGCTACTTAGGGAGTTGATGAACGCCATTTACTACTGCCCACTGCGAGATTAGTTTTTGGTGTGTGAAGTAGCGACGATCCATGAGAAAGAAGTTACACCAGTCGTCTCGGTGCCGTATACCCCGTCCCATTGCTTGGTTCGCTGCCCGGAAGGCGTCCATTCTGTACCACCGATCTCCCAACCTCCGTCTCTTGTTGTTGAGGTATCTGATCTGGGCTTTTACGATGGGATTGCTGAAATCAGCGTAGGGAACCCCGATTAAGACGACGCCTCTAGCCTCATCGTAAGGAAAGTTGGAGCCCTCCGCGTTTCTCCCCCGGAAGACTCCGCATAACACTGCGCCTTGCTCCATTTTGGATGCCGTCTTATATGCTTCCACGATTTTCCTGTTTGCTATTGCTTGAGCTCCTTCCACAAACACGGGTTTTCCACTGAGATACGACCTCGTACCAGCCTCTTCGAGAATTCCAGTTCTCTGCCAGATTGTTAAGCACTCTAGCATGAGTCGCCTCTGGGGAAAGAAGATGAGGACGCCATGTGGGATTTCGGCGACCAGTCTGGTGAGTCTCTCCCCATAGCGTCGCGTCATCGCCTTCCCTCTCTCTGCGAAACGGGTTGTGACAGTGGAATCGATTGTGGTGCGCACGTTTTTTGGGTTGGCTATGGCCGAGTAAGCCCGTGTCTTTGCATCGTTCAATCCCAAGATTTCAGTGAAAACCTCGAGGGGTGACAGGGTTCCAGACATTATTAAGGCTCCACCTGCTTCCTCTACAACGGGTCGTATGGCCAAACTAGGGTCTAAACATCTATACTCTAACAGATTGAAGCCACGGATGGATCGTCTATAGATGGCTATGTAACTTTCCGCTGGGCTGGAATCCACATGTTTAAGAAAGCTGAGTACCCCGTTCAAGTAGCAGACAGGATAATCGCCTCTCTCAAGTTTGTTGTTTCGGATTTCATCTACAATGTCAGCAAAGCTGTCTGCGAAGGAGGAGATTGCTTCCACACCTAAGGCCTGTTGCAGTTCTTTCTTAAGCTTCAAACCTGATTTTGGGGGGGTGTTTTCTGAAACCCGTTTGTCTAGATAGGCTGCTAAGCCGTCGATGAAGCTCGATGAAAAGTTTACGGCGTCTAGTTCTCGTTGGGCTGTGTCTAAGACCCGCTCCGACAAAGTGTCGCTTAAGGCGTCCTGACCGATCTGGTCGGCGTTGTGGGCTTCATCAAAGATTAAGATACGGCCATTGAGTTCCAATTTGACACGGACGCGGATTTTTTCGTTAAAGATGTACTGGTAGGGAGCAACAATCACGGTGCAGTTTTCAGCCGCCTTTCGCGCCAAGAAGTAGGGGCAGCATCTTCTGGCTCTTCCATACATTCTGAGTCTTTGTATAGACAACACGGTAGGGATGGAGGCGGATACTTCAAACTCCCGTTTGTAGAGGCATTGCTTGGTTTCCGTTAGCAGTCGACACGCTTCCACGGACTCGATGGCAGAGAGGCTTCGACACTGCTCGTTTAGGCATAGATGTTGTCTACTGGCTAAGTTAACTGCCGAAAAATCTTTTCCTGAGTTTTTGTTTATCCGTTCCAATTCCCGTAGAACCTGACGCACTTGTTCATGGGTTCTTGTCCCGTACACGATTTTGCGATTCATGGGCAGAATGCTGGCGAGAGCGCACACTGTTTTTCCAAAGCCGTTGCAGGCCTCTGCCACGAGTACTCCTCCACTACCCACTACTTCTTGAATGTCTTTCATGAACTCACGTTGCTGGGGGTAGGGCGTGTAGGGGAAAATCTTTCCTTCTTTACGTTCAGTCTTCTGAGCATTGAGTGGGGAAGCCTTCATCTTGTTGCGATATGTCAATATTGTGCCGCACTCTATGCAAAATCGACTAGACACATACTCTTCCGGAGTGTGTGACCTACTACACCGAGAACAGATGAATAAGAAGGACAAGATGACCACGCACTCCTGATTTAGCCTGAATAACCTTAACTCCATATTAAATATTCGTTTCACTGAATATGCATAAGTCCATTAGAATTAGTGTTTCATTCCAGTAGCTACATTCCTTTATCCAACTAGTATCAGAGTCTTATAAGACTCTCGACATCCTGCCCTTCACGTTTCATCAAGCCTCTTTTACGGAGAAGGTCATCATACAAATCCGGATCATTCAACTACCCTTCCGCAATCATCTTCTCCATCGTTCTAGTCGAAGGTTCCACCTTCTTTGAGAAGTCGAAGACGCTTTTAAATAATTGGAATAACGATTTGAAAGATAGTTATCACTTTATACTTATTCTAATCATAAGTCAGTATACCCTCAAAAGGGTAAATGATAAAAAGAACAACGGGTTTCTTTAGCCTTCAACCTATACTGAGAGACTTACATTGACTAAATGCGCTTCATGTGGCAAAGAAGAGCTACTTCCCTTTATGTGTAGATACTGTGGTAACTCTTTCTGCGCTGAGCATCATTTGCCTGAGACCCATAACTGTCAACTGATCGGAGCAAGGGTCATCCCGATGAAAACTAGCGTAAGTGACTCGTCCAAGACTTTTTATGCCAAACCAAAGCGCTTCAGAACCAGTCGTACGGAACTCTTACACCTTACGATTGGTGTGGGGGTCCTTGTGATAATTGAAACCCCAGGATTCTTCCGATACGGTGTCAACATACTTTTTCGTATCGCAGGTGTCATCGCACTAGCTTTTATCCTCCATGAACTTGCTCACAAGCTAATGGCCCAACATTACGGCTTGTGGTCCGAGTTTCGTCTTAACCCTTTTGGAGCTTTGCTTAGTCTTCTAACACTTTTCTCGCCAATTAAGATTATTGCTCCTGGAGCTGTAGTTATCTTCGGCTCCCGTGGTACTGGGGAGAAATGGGGAAAGATTGCTTTAGCCGGTCCCTTGGTAAACATAATCCAAATCGTAGTCTTTACAATCCTTTCCCCTTTTTATCCTGTCCTAGGGTATGCCGCTTTCTTGAATGCGGAACTCGCGGTCTTCAACCTCCTTCCGTTCTCAGTGTTGGATGGGCGGAAAGTTTTCACTTGGAACAAGAGGGTATGGGTCGTGGTCTTTGCTACCGCCTTCATTCTCGGGGCGTTTTTAAGAATACGCCTTTGATAGTTCGAAGGGAATGAAGTAGAGTGCAGTGAGTTTTTAATTTGAGGATTCTACAGTTTAGACATTTCGATTAAAGGCAACACCCGTTTTTTGGCTTGACTTAGAATCGCCTTCAATTAAAGTGCATTACGGAAATCTTAGTAACAAAAAGACTTCATCTGTCTTGAATCTATTTAATGGCCTCTTCACCTGAGCAGTTCTTAATTCGTCCTCTGGAAGCATTTTCTTAGCGTCTCATACGCTCAATTTTAACAGGGCTTAAGTTATCTTTTGGACGACGCGTGCTCTCTAGCACGCCCACTCATAAGCGTCTTCTAAAATGATTCGTTGTTTAGCGTTACATGAGCCGGGCTTTCTGGAGTAACTTTTTAACCTTTCAACAAAAGGGACGAGGATGTCTTACTTCTTCTCATCGTATACGATTTGTGTCGAGCTAACTATGGGCTGGATTTCTGCACTTAGATGGAAGATTAAACGTAAAACGTGGAACTGTCTTTCCTTTGCTTTGTAAACAGGAGGTACTCCAAGCTCAGAGGACTGAACGAGGTTTCAGCTTCACATCTCTCACATTTAACCAGGATGATGAGGGGAGTCACCTGTTCCAGAGTTTGCCCGAGACCCGTAAGAGTTGGGGACGCATGAATCACTTCAACCATCTCTGTCTTTCCCAGCTTAAACGTGCCCGCCCGTATGTAGTCGAGGAAAACGATGATGCATCTGTATCCACATCCTTTGCATACGACTTCATGAGGTGTAGTCAGCAGGGGATTACGGTTAAATACTCCTTTTTCTACTTCTACGATTATCTCTTTCTTTGTGGGGAGCTTCGCGTGGTTTTGATTGGTTTCCGCTGTCATCTTAAGTATGTAATGTGGGAATCGAGGCTTTTTAAGATTGATATCTGCTAGGGGATAGTGACATCACCCACAAAGGTTTCAAGCGAGGGGATGACGGTGTCTTCGTAACTCTTTCTAAGCGTTCCTTGATGCTACAACACTCCTTTTTAATTTCACGTTCCCAAGACCAGTTCTCATTTCTTGGAGCCTCAATAAAACTATAACGTCGTTTATGCGTAATGATTCCATTTTTATGTTATTTGATACAACGTGATGGACCAGCGTATACGACTGGCGTTTCCCTAAGTTACGAAGGATCGCTCTAATTTAGCTAAAAGCTTAAATAAGGCGTTTAAGAAGAAAAAGGGAAACTCAGGTGACGTAACAACGTTCCTGAACAAAATGTTTTCAATGGAGTTTCGGTGATTCTATGGCAAGAGTTGTAGCATCCATAAAGGTCTATCCTCAAGATGTTATCATAAGCACTGACATGATTAAGGAGGGAATAACGAAGGCCCTTCCGAGCGACGTTCAAGTTCACAAGTTCGTCGAAGAACCGATAGCCTACGGGTTGGTGGCGTTAATCGCCCACATCGTCTTTCCCGAGTCGGAGGGCGAATTAGAGAAGGTGGAAAACGCCATCAAAACTGTTGAAGGTGTGGGACAAATCGAAATCCAAATGGTTCGAAGAGTCTGATCTTTTTTCATCCCTCAGAGACGAATCGTTGAAGATGAGCTTTCATTCGGATGTCACTTTGTAAACCCTTCAAAAGGTCATAAAAACTAGGTTTAAATAGCGCGTCACAATGGCTTTTATTTCCACAAAAGTCGTAAGCTTCATTCTACAGCAGAGTGGTAATTACAATATGTTTAAACGTCTTTATGCGAGTAAGCTAAACATTGAAAATCGGAGAGTTTGATTAGTGGCCAAAGAGCTTCGTGTAAGAGTTTCTGAAGCCAAGCAGCGGGACGCGGGAAGGGGAAAAGCCCGAATAGATGACGAGGCTATGCTTTCCCTCAACATTGTTGCAGGAGACGTCGTCTCAATCAAGGGAAAAAGAGAGACGGCTGCCGTGGCTTGGCCAGCGTACCAAGAAGATCAGGACAGACACATCATTAGAATTGATGGATTGTTGAGGAAAAACGCGGGCGCCTCCATCAATGAATATGTGGTGATTTCGAAAGCCAACGTCAAAGACGCGAGTCAGGTTACCTTAGCACCTGTTGATATGCGTCTTAACGTTGACAAGGACTTTAAAAATTTCGTTCAAAGCCGACTTCTCGAATATCCACTAGTCGAAGGGGACTCCATTTTCGTAGTGATCTTAGGAAGCGCTATTCCCTTCACCGTTGTCCGTTCTCGACCCCGCGACATCGTAAAAATCACTAAATCCACCAATCTCCAGGTCTTAGGTGAGCCCGCCATCAGCGCCAAAGGGATTCCACGGGTGACGTATGAGGACATCGGGGGACTCCACGAAGAGATTCGGAGAACCCGAGAGATGATTGAACTTCCCCTCAGACACCCTGAACTGTTTCAGCGCTTAGGTATCGAGCCGCCAAAGGGCGTGCTGCTTTACGGGCCTCCGGGATGCGGGAAAACCCTCCTCGCCAAAGCTGTGGCTAATGAGTCTGAAGCAAACTTCTTTTCCATTAATGGTCCTGAAATCATGAGTAAATTCTATGGGGAATCCGAGAAACGACTTCGGGAAATCTTTGAGAAGGCTCAGAAGAACTCTCCCAGTATCATCTTTATTGATGAACTTGATGCCATAGCCCCAAAACGCGAAGAGGTCACGGGCGAGGTTGAGCGACGAGTTGTGGCTCAACTCTTGGCATTGATGGACGGCCTCGAGGCGAGGGGCAACATCATCGTCATCGGTGCCACAAACCGGGTGAACGCTATCGATCCAGCTCTGAGACGACCAGGGAGATTTGACCGAGAGATTGAACTCGGTGTCCCCGATAAACAGGGACGTCATGAAATCCTCCAAATTCACACCCGTGGCATGCCTTTGGCGGAAAATGTTGTTCTTAAAGATTTAAGTTCTATAACCCACGGCTATACTGGAGCCGACATCGCAGCCCTAGGACGTGAAGCGGCCATGAAAGCGTTACGCCGTTACCTCCCGGAAATAAATCTAGAGGAGCAGCACATATCTCCTGAGCTCTTGGAAAGAATGGAAGTGATAGCCGACGACTTTATGTTGGCCTTTCGAGAGATTACGCCAACGGCGTTGAGAGAGGTCTACATCGAGATACCTTCTGTTCAATGGAGCGATGTGGGCGGCTTAGACGAAGTGAAACAGAGTATAGTAGAATCGGTTGAATGGCCTATTAAATACCCGGAAAAATTCAAGCGTATTGGCATTGAGCCACCACGGGGCATCCTACTCTATGGACCCCCGGGATGCGGGAAAACCCTCCTTGCCAAGGCCGTGGCAACTGAAAGCGAGATGAACTTCATTACCATTAAGGGCCCTGAGATTTTCAGTAAATGGGTTGGAGAGTCAGAGAAGGCGATTAGGGAAATCTTTCGGAAGGGGCGGATGGCTGCCCCCGTAGTCATCTTCATCGATGAGGTGGACTCTCTGATTCCCAGGAGGGGGGGAGGACACTCGGACTCAGGCGTCACTGAGCGGGTTATCAGTCAACTCTTAACAGAGATGGATGGCCTTGAAACCCTCCAAAATATGATTGTAATCGCGGCCACGAATAGGCCTGATATTATTGACCCCGCCATGCTTCGACCGGGTCGGTTTGACCGATTGATCTATGTTCCACCTCCCAACGAAGAAAGTCGCCAGGAGATCTTCAAGATTCATACCAAGGAAATGCCACTCGCTGATGACGTTGATGTACAGACTTTGGCTCGAGAAACGAAAGGATACTCTGGTGCGGACATCGTGGCTCTATGTCGAGAAGCCGGAATGCAGGTTCTTCGACAAAGAAACGACTTGGCCCACGTCTCTATAGCAGACTTCAAGCAGGCGATGGATGTAATTGGACCCACTATAACCTCAGAAATGGAAAAATGGTATCAAAACGTAACTACACACTTTAGAAAACCCCTTCAGGTAGTTACTAATGTAGCATGAGAGAGGAACCGATATGTCAAAGTTATGGGCTGTTCAGCCATTACATACATCCATCGTTGAGGTTCTTTTAAAGAAGAGGGGCAGCTCAACTGATACTGACCTCTTAAACTCCTTAAAAAAATCGTATGGCGAGTTAAGTCTACGAGAGTTGAATAAAACTTTGATGCGACTTGAAATAGACGGCATCATACACGTTTCTACCTTAACGAAGAACAAGAAACGCGTTGAAATAAGAAAGATATGAAAGCAATCCCTTCATCCAAGTTTCCTCTTTCTTCATAAGTGTATAATAAGGGAGTTTGGTACTGTTCTTGGGCGTTCAAATCCGTGACATCGTAGCCCGAAAAAAAACCCGTCTTCAATACTTAAGTGGAAAAAGTGTGGCCATCGATGCGCATAACACGTTATATCAATTTCTATCAATAATACGAAGTTTTGACGGACGCCCCCTCATGGACGGGGCAGGACATGTTACAAGCCATCTCAGCGGTCTCCTCTATAGAACGATGAACTTCATTAAACTCGGGATAAAACCTGTTTACGTCTTCGATGGCAAGCCTCCTGTACTCAAGAAAAGAGAGATCGCCCGCAGAATCGATGTCAAAAAGAAAGCAGAGAAAAAATATCGGAAAGCTTTGAGCGAGGGAAGACTAGAAGATGCAAGAATGTATTCACAAGCTACCGCTCGATTAACGAATTTTATGGTCGAGGACTCTAAAAGGCTCTTAGTCCTGATGGGGATACCGTGGATTCAAGCACCATCTGAGGGGGAGGCCCAGATTGCCTACATGGCTTCATCAGGTAAGGTTTGGGCTGCCGCAAGTCAAGACTACGACGCTCTGCTCTTTGGTGCTTCAAGGCTCGTTCGAAACATCGCTATCTCAGGCAGGCGAAAGCTTCCTCGAAAGAAGGTTTACGTGGAAGTTGAGCCCGAAATCATTGTGCTGGAACAGATGTTGAAAAAGCTGGATATAAGCCTAGAGCAGTTAGTCGTTTTAGCAATTCTGGTGGGAACTGACTTCAATCCAAATGGGATTAAGGGTATTGGCCCAAAGAGGGCTCTATCTTTGGTTCGAAAACATCGAACGTTCGAAGCAGTGGTGAAGCAATTCGACGCCTCCCTCTTCCCTGTCGATCCTCAGGAGATTATGGACATATTTTTAAAGCCTAAAGTAACTAAGGACTACCATCTATCTTGGCAGACACCGGATTTAGAGGGAGTTGTAACATTCCTCTGCGACGAACGAGATTTCTCCGAGAAAAGAGTTCGAAGCACTATAGAAAAAATGGAGGTTGCCTTCGAGAAACAAGAGAAAAAGACGTCTCTCGATAAATGGTTTTAAGGCACAGGCGATCTACTCACCTGAATTTCTCTGCTGACCGACTACCGAAGAAAGGGAAACCACGCTTAAGTCCTGGAGAACAAAGGTTGTGCAAATAGAGAGATTCCTCAAATCCTCTCATTTGTGTCAACTCTTTCTCGATTTCAGTACTAACTTTAATCATTACAATTGTACGATAGCACCATTTACTGATTACGAAGAGAGTTTTTGGGAGGAGGAGGGTGAGTCAACTATTGAATACAATCGTCACTTTCACGTCGCTTCCCTCTTTGAGATCCAGATTTCTTCTCAAATGAATTGGAGCGATCAATTCTATTACCAAATCATCGTGGTGAGTTCGATGTATCAAAGTCACTGCGCCCTTAACGCTGTCGTTTATGATGGCAGGGAAACACTTCACTTC
>JAZFSF010000129.1:0-9548 GCA_036446055.1 Bathyarchaeia archaeon
TGGCATAGGAATATCGCTGCTTTTGCTGCAGCTCCGCTAGCCTGTAAAACCGTGTCCTCTACGTCCTTAGGTCCTTGGCACGCCCCTCCAATGAATATGCCTTCAGCGAAGGTGTTTAGTGGATTCATCTTAGCGTGAGCCTCTTGGAAAAATCCGTCGGCTGATCTGGTGATGCTGAGTTTAGCTCGCACATCATCCGAATCCTTCCTTGAGACCATTCCTTCCACTAAGACGATCATATCCACTGAAATCTCTATGTTCGCTCCGATAAGGTAGTCTTTTACGTTGAGAATGAGTTGATTGTCAGAGGTTTTCGCTACTGTTGGCGGTATTTCGTGTTTATACCTGATGAAGGTGACTCCGCTTCCTCTGCATTTTCTATAGAGTTCTTCGTTTCCCCTCTCGAACGTTCGTATGTCCCGGTATAGGATGTATACTTCGGTCTCTGGAGATCGCTCTTTTATTAGTAATGCGTTTTTGAGCGAGGTTGAGCAGCAATATCTGGAGCAGTATTCATTGGCTGGTTTTCCTGATTGGTCGCTATCGTTTTCCTGTCTTGAACCCACACACATCATGAAAGCTACACTTTTAGGTGATGTCCCATCGGATGGTTTGACAAGACGCCCTTTACTTGGGCCGTTTTTACTCAGTATTCTCTCAAGGGTCAGTTGGGTGATTACATCTTTGGACGTACCGTAGCCGAATTCTCCGTCTGGTCTATATGGTTCGAATCCAGTCGTTGCGATAACCATGCCTATATCTATATCGATCTCAATGGGTTTGTCATCGAAGTTTATCGCCCCTTTTTCGCAGGCCTTCAAACACTCGCCACAATTGTTACAGTTTTCCTTATCGACAAGATATAGAGGAGGATAACAGTTTGGAAGAGGCAGATAGATGGCTTTTCTTTGATCGAGTTCAGAATTCAATTGATTAGGCAGAGTAACTGGACAAACTTCTTCACATTTTCCACAGAGATCACATTTTTCATTCACGTATCGTGGGTTTTGTATTATCTTCGCTTTAAAATTACCCACATAACCACTTAATTCAGCGACTTTGGAGCTGTAAAGAAGTTTTATTTTCGGTGTGGAGAGTCTTTTTGTTAGAGAGTTAAGTATCTCCGACGCGTCTCTATCCCAGGATAATTTGTTGAGTAATGCTAGATGTCCGCCAACATGAGAATCCTTTTCCACCAAATAGACTTCAAAACCCATACGGGTCAAGTCGAGAGCAGCCGTGATTCCTGCTACACCGGCGCCTATGATAAGAGCCCTTTCTGTAACATTGACTTCCATCTTCGATATGGGTTCGAGCATAGAAGCGCGGGCAATTGCCATCCTAATCAGGTCTTTAGCCTTCTCGGTGGCTCTCTCAGGCTCGTTAATGTGAGCCCAGGATACGTGTTCTCTAATATTTGCCATTTCAAAGAAGAAGGGGTTAAGACCCGCTTCCTCTATGGCTTTTTGATATGTTGGCTCATGCATCCGTGGAGAGCAAGAGGCAACGATTACTCTATTGAGGTCTAATTCCTCTATGTCTTTTTTGATTAAGCTTTGACCTGGTTGTGAGCACATGTACACGTAGTGTTTCGCGGTTATAACATTGGGAAGATTCTCAACGTACTTTGTTACTTCTTCAACGTTGACGACTCCAGCTATATTCATACCGCAATGACATGTATAGACGCCTACTCGTGGTTTAATCGTTTGAGATCCCTCCTCTACTTATTTTAACGATTGACATCGAAGCCTTCATCGCTGCAGCACTTGCTTGGGATATACTGTCCGGTATATCTTTTGGTCCTTCAGCTGCACCAGCTATATAAATTCCTCCAGTAGGGGTAACGACTGATGAGAGTTGGAGGTCAGCAGGAGCAAAAAACCCGTCTTCTCTCCTTGGGAGACTGAAGATTTTTTCTATAATTTCTGCATCTTTAGTTGGCCACAACCCTGTTGAGAGAACAACCATGTCAAACTCTCTCTCTACAAGTTCTTCGGTGTCTGTGTCTTCAACTCTCAATAGCAGATTCTTTGTCTCTGGGTTCTCAACGATCTCACTAACAAAGCCTCGAATGAATTTTACGCCAAACTCATCTTCGGCTCGTCTATAAAACTCCTCGAAGCCCTTGCCATAGGCTCGGATATCTGAGTAAAAGATTTGGATGTCTACTCCATGGACATGCTCTTTGGCTAGAATGGCTTGCTTGGTCGAATACATACAGCAGACTCTAGAGCAGTTAAGGTTTCCAACTTTTTCATCTCTGGAACCGACACATTGGATGAAGGCTATCTTCTTGGGAATCCTTCCATCTGAAAGCCTAGCTAAATGTCCTCCGGTAGGCCCTCCTGCACTTAGCAGCCTCTCGAATTCTAGACCAGTATAAACGTTATCATATATTCCATAACCGTATTCCCCTTTTTTTCTTGCGTCGAAGGGGTGGAAGCCTGTGGCAACTATGATCGATTCTACATTAACTTTGATATCCACGGGTTGCTGGTCATGGTTGACGGCACCTGCTTCACACATTTTCTCACACAAGCCACAGTCTATGCAATGCTCTTTGTCGATTGTGAAGACTAAGGGTATTGCCTGTGGGAATGGGACATATACTGCCTTTCTTATACCGAGCCCCATATCAAATTCGCTTGTAACTTCTATGGGGCAATGTTGTGCACAGATACCACATCCAGTACATTTCTCTTCTTCAATATATCTCGGCTTCTTCAATATCGTGACTTCAAAATTATTGTCTTTAGAGATTTCCTTGACTTCAGAGTATGTCAGAAGATTGATGTTAGGATGTCTAGCTACATCCACCATTTTCGGTGTCAGTATGCAAGCGGAGCAGTCTAATGTCGGGAAGGTTTTGTCCAGCTGGGCCATGTGGCCTCCGATACTCGGGTTCTTCTCTACCAGATAGACGTTAAAACCCATATCCGCGAGGTCGAGTGAAGACTGAATCCCGCAAACGCCGGCACCTATAACCAATACGTTAATTTCACTTAAATCCAATATCTATTAACTCCTAATAGGGTTCTTACCCAGCTTCTTAATTCCATCCACCATCTCTTTTACGACTACTGCAAACTTCTCTCCTTCTGAAGCGGATATCCATTCCAATCTGAGTCGTTCAGGCTCTAAACCAACTGTGTCAAGAGCCTGTTTAATCAATTTAATCCTGAATTCTGTGAACATGTTACCAGATACGTAGTGGCAATCTCCTAGGTGACAGCCCGTAACCAGCACTCCATCAGCTCCATTTCGAAAAGCTTCAAGAATGAAGATGGAATCCACTCGTCCGCTGCACATCAATCTTATTATCCTGATATTCGTGGGATACTGAATCCTGCTGCCTCCTGCTAAATCTGCGCCTGCATAACTACACCAATTACAGGTAAAAGCGATAATCTGTGGTTCAAAATCTTCAGTCAAAGCAACTACCTCTCAAAAGCAGCGAGAATTTGAGCTTTCACTTGCATGTCTGTGAAATGTTTCATGGCGATTGCGTGTTCAGGACATAAAGAAGCACATGTACCACAGCTTTTACATAGGGCTTCTTCTAGAGTTGCTTTTCTGTCTATAACTGTTATGGCAACATATGGACAGGATTCTTCGCAGAGTCCACATCCTACGCATAGGTCTTGATCTATGGATGCAATCATCGACTCTATCCTGATTTTGCCTTGGGATAGTAGAGTGGCTACACTTGATGCAGCTGCTTTGCCTTGAGCGATACTTTCAGGTATTTCCTTTGGACCTTGACATGATCCAGCTAAGAAGATGCCTGCGGTGTTGGTTTCCACGGGTCGAAGCTTAGGATGGGCTTCAAGGAAGAAGCCGTCAGTGCCTCGAGGTATATGTAAGATTCTGCTGAGTTCTTCAGATGTTTTACTGGGTATCATGCCGACGGCAAGGACTACGAGTTCAACCTCAGCCTCCAAGAGGAAACCTGATAAAACGTCTTCAGCTGTAATTATTAGGTTGTTTGTTTGAGGCTGCTCTTTGATTTCTGAGGGTATACCTTTAATGAAGGTTACCCAGTCTTCACGAGCTTTACTGTAAAATTCTTCAAATCTTCTTCCAAAGGCTCGGATGTCATTGTAGAAGATGAAGACCTCTGAGTCAGGATACTTCTCTTTGATTTGTCTGGCGAGTTTGATAGAATTCAAACAACAAGCATTTGAACAATATACGTTACCTGTTCGTTTATCTCTTGACCCGACGCATTGGATGAAGGCTATTTTCGTGGGTTTTTCTCCGTCAGATTGTCTCCGAATTTTGCCTCCGGTTGGGCCAGCTGCGTTCATTAATCGCTCCATTTGAAGGCTTGTGATCACGTTTGGATAGGTGCCATAACCATATTCTCCTAAGGGGACAGGGTCATAGGTATCGAAGCCGGTTGCTACTATGATTGCTCCAACATCTAGCTCGATGGTCTCAGGTTCTTGATTGAAGTCAATCGCTTCGGTCTCACAAAATTTCTCGCAGATCCTACAAACGCCTTTAGTGAAATAAAGACAATTCTCCTTATCTATCGTATAGACCAGAGGAATCGACTGAGGAAAGGGAACGTATATAGATTTTCTTACGCCAAGTCCCATGTCAAATTCATTTGGGATTTTTACTGGACATCTATTTGCGCATATGCCGCAGCCCACGCATTTGCCTGCGTCGACGAAACGAGGTTTCTTGTGGATTTTAACGTGAAAGTTGCCAACTATACCTGTAACCTCTTTTACTTCGGAATAAGTTATGAGAGTGATGTTGGGGTGCTTTCCTACGTCTACCATTTTTGGAGCGAAGATACAGATAGAGCAGTCCATAGTTGGAAATGTTTTGTCCAGCTGAGCCATGTGGCCTCCAATACTCGGCTCTTTCTCAACCAGAAAGACTTCGTAGTTTTGATTAGCCAAATCTAGGGCTGCTGAAAGGCCTGCGATGCCACCACCGATCACTAAGGCGTTATGAAGAGTGGAGACTTCCTTTATCTGTAGAGGTTCAAGGAGGTTAGATCTGACAACGGCCATCTTGATGAGGCTCTTCGCCTTTTCTGTGGCTTTTTCGGGTTCACCGATGTGGACCCAAGAACACTGCTCCCGGATATTCACCATCTCAAGCATGTACGGGTTCAGACCCGCTTCTTCCAAGACCTTCCTAAAGGTGGACTCGTGCATCCTTGGAGAACAAGAAGCAACCACAACCCTGTCAAGATCATACTCCTCAACATCATTCTTGATCAACATTTGCCCTGGATCAGAACAAACGTATCTGTAGTCTTGAGCTATTATCACGTTTGGAAGAGAAGCAGTGTACTTAACGATGTCATCCACATTCATAACTTCGGCGATATTTAATCCGCAGTGACAAATATAGACGCCGATCCTACTTGTTTGGCTCATAGAGACACCAAATGTTTTTTTTACTTCGTACCTTTTTTTTCGATCGATTCTTGATTACTGTTTTTCAATCTATTTGCTAAATCGAATTTTGATTTAAAAAAATTAGAATTCATCAGTGGGTCTCCTAAGGGAGATATTTTTCACCGCGTTTCTTTTTCCGTAAAGCCATTTTCTCGATTTTCTCGATCATTTCATCATCGTCGATCTGAGTCTCCTCAAGGTAACCCTGAGAAATTGCTTCATTTATCATTCTTTGTCCGGACTCGCTTCTAACCAAGGTTGATGTGTATCCGTCTGGTGAGCCTAATCCGCCTAGTGATATGTCTGAAGTGTAATTAGAGAAGTCGACGCAGGCAAGGCATTCAGGTCTTATGATAGGTCCTAAATCCTCTAGATCTATGCGTATTGTTCTCCCGTCTTTCATGTTTATTATGAAGTTTTCTTTTAGATTGATTTTTTTAATTTGATCAAGATTTGCTCCGATTTTCTTCTCAAGATATCTTTTTCCTTCTTCGTTAAGAAAGAAGTTTTCGAAGCAAAAGAGTCCTATCGTATAATGTACTAGGTGACTTGGCACGATACGAAGCATCTGCATCTTGCGGATCGTTTTGATCTGACATGGGGTTCCTATGACAGCTAACTTTGTCAAGTCCAATCTCCTTGAGCCTTCGACGATGTCTAGGATCGATGCGTATGTCGTTAAGTTTCCCATGTCGCTGATGCTTGCGGAATGTGATAGGCTTGAGCCAGCACATTCAAGTAGATCTTGATAACTTGTGGCTATCATAGGCTTATTGTTCCACATACCTTCTCTCTTTGATACTATTGCGCCGTCGATTCTTTTGGTATCGAGAAGGAATTTTAAAATACTGGTGCCGACGCCGCCATCGCAGCACACTGCACTTGTCTCTTCATCAGTTGTACGTAAGCTTCTGATTGATTCGTAGTGACCGATGGGTTGTTTGAACTTGAATTTACTTTTTAAAGCAGTGTCCAGATCTTTTGTTCTTGGGCATATGAGATGGCATATCCCACATTTGAGACAATCGGCTTCATGAGCGTAAGTAGGTTTATCGTCTTTGAGGGTCAATACATTGAGTTCATTGGCTGAACAAAAGCAGACACAGCCATAGCACATCGTACATATTCCCTTCTCTACGACGTCTCGTTGTAGTCTCTTGAAAGACAACCTTTCTTCATCCATTTTAGACATACCACTCACCCCATTTTTTGGATCGGACATTTTGATTCACTTAAAGTTGGTTAACCAATTTTTTTAATAATTTTTTCTGTTCGAACACGATGTGTGTTCAAAGCCATCTCTTTAGGATCCATGCCCATCGCTAGAGCTAATAGTTCAGGATAATGGAATACGGGTAGATCATAAGTTTCGTTAAATTTTCTTCGGATAACTAGTTGTCCTAAATCGAGTTGGAGAAAACAGGATGGACAAACCGTTACAAAGCAATCTGCTTGAGCTTGTTTAGCGTAGAATAGTTTGTCGCGTCCTAATTTATTAGCGATATCATCTGACACTCCTTTCAAAGGATTACCGCAACATCTTTTCTTGTACATATACGGAACACTGACGGCTCCAGTGAGTTCAACGAGGTCGTCTATAATATGGGGGTCTTCTGGATCGTCAACTTTCAGAATGGAACTTGGTTTGAGTAGGTGACATCCATAAAAAACAGCTACGTTTAATCCGTTAAGAGGTTTCACGACACTGTTTTTGATCTTATCGATGCCTACGTCATCACATAAAACTTGTAGATAGCTCTTAACCTCTATAGTACCCTTAAACTCTTTACCAATAGTTTTTAAAACTTCATTTGTCTTCTCTTTTAGTTCCTTTGAACTTTTTAACAACTTGTTTGTCTTGGAGAGAACCTGAAAGCACCCATTACAGATAGGCATCAAATCGAGGTTTGCTTCTTCTGCTAAACACAGGTTATATGCTGCTATGACAGTACTCGTTAAGTGATCTAGCGATTCAATCGGGATGGGAGCACAACAAGATGCTTCCTTTAAATCAACGAGATCGATATCGAATGCTTTCATCACCTGTCTCACAGCTAACTCATAACTGGGTTCCCTGGCAGGAATGAAACATCCTAGAAACAAAGCATATTCCATGATAATTATCCCCTCATCTTTTCTACTAGTTTATTAAATCCGGTTGTCTCCACGATCTTTTTTATGACGTCTTTAGACGACATAGAGATTTCGGGAAGACCGAGTTTTACTCTGAGTCGAGTAGTTGAACCTGCGAGGGTTGCTAATCTTCCATTCTCGATCAGGGCATTTGCTTGATCAACGAAAGACGGTGGTACATAGCCTTCTTTTACGGCGAGATTTCTCAGGACCAACATGATGTCTGCTATTTCAACTCCTTGAGAACAACGTTCTTGACATGTATAACACAGAGCACAGTACCAGATCGAATCGCTGCTGAGTACCTCTTTTTTGAGTCCTAGCAGAGCCATTCTAAGTATCTGACGGGGATTGTATATTCCTGTTAATTTTCCAACTGGGCAACTTCCTGAACAGGAACCGCATTGATAACAAAGAGATATTTTTTCTCCGCCATGGTGTTCTTTGATTTCATCCGCAAATTTGGGGTCAAGTTCAAAAGAATGAATGGTTTCTTTCTCTTCAAGGTTGATATCGGTTTTTGCACTCATCTTTTAGCACTCCAACTCCATGATTTCTCTGACAAATCTTTAATCCTCATTGTGACTTTTTGTGGATTCGGGTTGTATCGTGGACGGGTCTGTTTTTGTTATGTCGATCTTGACTTCTATCTTTCCTTCACGGATATCGGTTGCTGTTTTGGCTAAATCAGCTTCAATGGAATCCGACTTTAAAATAGGTCCAAGCTTCCTCACTTCATCGACCAATGATATCGCTGCCTCTGAAAACTCAGAGGGGTTGGTAGCACAAACGGGTATCATCTTTAGTCGACTGCCGGATAAGCCGATCTCATCTAGAATGTCTTTAGCAAAATTCACGACTTTATCTGCGTAAATATTTCCTCTGACTTGCTGACAGTTTCCACTGATACATCCAACTAGTAAGATGCCGTCTGCGCCTTGCTCAAATGCCTTGAATATGTAATAAGGGGAAACCCATCCAAGGCAGGGTATCCTTAATGTAAAAACATTGGTGGGATACGTCATTCCAGCCATCCCTGCCATATCGACTGTGGCATATCCACATTCATTGCAACAGAACGCGATCACTTTAGGTGATATGGAGTCAGTGTCCTTTGAGAGAAGTTCGTGGATCTGAGCTAGAACTTGATCGTCAGTATGGTGTCGAAGTTGAAGAGCTCCTGTTGGACATCTACCAGCGCATGCGCCACATCTTTCGCATCTGATCGCATCTACTTCTACGATAGAGTCGGATCGAAGACCTTTTCCTTTAACGTCTACCATTTGTAAAGCGTCGTAGGGACAAGCGTCAACGCATAGTTTACAGCCGTCGCAATCGTCCTCTTCCACGTATGCGATGTCCATATCTTTTGAGTAATTGGTTTTCGAAAGATCTAATATGGCTCTAAAAGCCGTTGCCTCTGCTTGAGTGATTGATTCTGGGATGTCTTTAGGGCCTTGAGCACCGCCACAAACATATATGCCTTTGATCAAGGTGTCTATCGGTCTAAGTTTTGGATAGACTTCTTTGATGAAGCCGTTTTCTCCGAGTTCGACTCCTAATGTCTCAGCGAGTTCTTTGTTGCCAGATGAAGGGACCATCCCGGCTGATAAGACGATGAGGTCTGCATCTAACTCTAAAGGTTTATTGAGAAAAGTGTCTTCGACTTCAACTATCAGTTTTCCAGTGCTAAGGTCTTTGACGACTTCAGAGGGTTTTCCTCTGATGAATTTCACGCCAAGTTCCCTTGCTTTAGTGTAATAGTCCTCGTAGTTCTTGCCTAACGTACGGATGTCCATATAACAGATATATATGTCCGTGTCAGACCCGTGTTTTTCTTTGATGTGTATGGCGTGTTTTAAGGCTATGGTACAACAGATCTTGGAGCAATAGGGGTTAGCGTTTACATCTCGTGAACCTACACACTGCATCGTCACGATGGTTTTCGGTGTAGTGCCGTCTGAGGGTCTGACTAACTTGCCTTTCGATGAA
>JAZFSF010000130.1:0-3080 GCA_036446055.1 Bathyarchaeia archaeon
TATGGAATGATTATATTTAATCGTATCAAAGCCCGCTATTCCCGGTAGAATGATTTTTGGTCCACCACCGAAACCAGTGATAGGGTGTGGAACGATACATCCAATAGCTATTCGCAAATCGCATGCCATAAATTCGCTATTAATATGGACAGGAGTTCCTCTACTCGTATCACCCACGTGGGTCAAATACCCAAAGGGATTATGATTGTAGACAGGGAACTGCTCAACAACCTCTTTTCCCAACTTCTTGACAAAGTCAACTCGATCAGCGGCGCTGTGCATTCCAAGAGCCATAATGAAACGTATATGGTCGTCGGATATGCCGTTATCGTTCAACTCTTTGAGGAGAAAAGGTATAAACCGATAGGCTCTGGTTGGTCGCGTCATATCATCTACAACTATCACGGCCTCTTTGCGTGTTTTAGCCAATTCACCAATAGTCTTCGAGCCGATAGGATTTGAGAACGCTGTTTTAATTCCCTTATCATCCAATGGTGGAAGGCTGTCTCCATCCATTGGATACGCTTTGACTTTCCACTCAGATGGGAATCGAAGACAAAGCGATGTATCACCATACCATAAAAGTGTTGGCACTGAAACTTCAATCATACTACTAACTCCTTACGTATGGTAAGCTAGCTATCATATGTCTTTATATCATTTCTGATGGTTGAAAGCACACATCATTATCTAAAACAGCTTTGTTTGATTTGGAGATTGAGTTGATCCAGGTTTTTAAAAAAATAGTATTGAGTTCTCGGATAGAGTTCCCAAGAGATAAGTCAGTAAAAAATATGTCCGTGTACTAATCTAGGTTTTTATCTGTGTATATTGGCTTTGCCAAGACGTTCTGTATGGGTTTATCCTTTGCTTATGTGGCTAGTTCATTAGCAAGTTAAGGCTTCTTTTAAGAATGAAAAAACTATGTGAATGTCTTGACATCTTGTTTTCAGCTTAAACGATGCTGTCTTATGTTGTGGCTGTTTGTTCTATCTCGAAAGGCCTCAGCTTGTCTAGAAGGATATGCAACATCGTCCACGTGGCGAAATAGGCTACAAAGGCGTGGGGGGTCGTCCATCCTTTAGCATAATACATAACGCCTCTTTGAATGAGGCTCCATTCAGCTGCGGCTCCTCCCGCTCCAAAGAAACATAAGTTGAGTAGGATGAGAGAGTACCGTAGAGTCGGGTTCGATTGGTTTCGATACTTCGATATGAAAGAGGTGTGTGCAGACAGGACGTACAACGCCCAAGCGGTTCCGCCGAAGAAACAAGTAAGCATCACTTCGATAGGCACAGCTAAAATAGTAAAGGAACTGGCCGTGGTACCCCAATAACCAAAAACGAGAGTGCCCACGTTCTCAAAGACAAAGTCGAAGATCATTAAAAAGGCTCCGATGATTAAGGCGGCTTTCAAATTTTTCGGAGTACTCTTTCGATACTCAAACAGGAACAATATCACCGAAATCGATGGAATAATCCACCAGTTGAAAGGCACTGTAGAAGGGATTAAGAAGACACCTAGCCCAAAAAAGAAGATAATGAATTCAATTATATAATCGTAATTTGATCGTTCGGTATTCATCGATTTGTTCATCTCGTACCCAGATAAATAATTTATACCACCATCAACAAAGGAGCGATTTATAGGTTTCTATTAATAAAGCTGAAATACAGTTTATCCCATCGTAGAGCGTGAATGAGCCACGTGTCCGTAGCTAGATAGTTCTGGTGAAGTTTGTGAGCCGAAATGATCGGCTTTGTTGGAAAAATTGTGAGATACCTTACACAGGGTGGATGATGATTCCTCGATTGAAGAGTTGAGATGATCTATGTGAAAGAAGTAAACAAGTGTTCTGAAAGATATAAATGACGCGTACTAGAGTGTTTCTTTACTTATCTAGCTAACTCTACGTCTCATTCCCATGAAGTTATCTAGAACAATAACGTATCGAGTGTATTTGACATGCCGCTCCCTGTACTCTTTTCTTTCTTGATCGTTGATTGGGCGTTCTGTCTTTTGGGTTCCAGCTCAAAAATCTCTTTAACCTAACATTCAAGGTAGGGAACGTCAATGAGATGGGAAATGTAATGGTGAGGACGATGGTAGTACTCGTTTTTTTCACCTAATAGTTCCCCGTGATCTGATGTGACCACGATTTTACCCTGCAGGCGGTCTACAAGTTTGGCCACATGTGCTAGCACGATTCTCATATTAGCCTCGTATGCTATTAGTAATCCCTTTCGCCCTACCAATCGTAGTGCGTCGTTCATAGGTAATGAGGGTAAGGGCGCGAAAAGACCGCTAATTTTCCAAACCACTTTATTGACGAACCTATCCTTTAAAAAGCGCGATTCTCCGGATAGGATATTCCAGAAGTATCTGAGAACAGGGTTTCGTAGCAAGAACACTCCGGCGCGGAGTTTATCTGGAGATAGAACAGATTCGGGAGCTTTATTGGCGAGGGAAATGTATGGAGCATGCGGTTGTAGGTAGTGAATGATCAACCTCTTGTCGGGATGCGTGAGCTTTGCATCGATGGCAGCGGCATTCACCTCCTCGGGAGGAACGGTCCCCACAGCCTCATTCCAGCCGAAGTCCCACACATCGATAATTGTGTGAAAATAGTCTCTGGCATCAAATCCTACCACGTCCACGCCCCTTGAATTTATGTAGGGATTTGCGGAGACATATACTACATCGTTGTATCGACGCGTAAACGTCTTTTTCAGCCATTCTGAGGTGGCTGACGCGGGGGATCGGGCTTTTCGAAGCTTACCCCGCAAATAGTTTCCATAAACTTTTTGAAAATAGTCGTATCTACAAGCGTCTAATATGATGAGATAATCCCAATCCTCCTCCATTAGATTCGTTTTGCCTTTTCCTTCCACCATATATTCTCGCACTTGCATCACGACAATCTGAAAAAACACGGAGGTTCATAATAAGCTTTAATAATTATCATTGTACTCAAAACGTGTAGCCTTGCTCGATGGCACAATCCCATGTCGATGCGTTACAGATCTGGTGAAGGGTGTTGGATAGACGGATATCACTCGGAGATTCGCTAGTAAATAGGC
>JAZFSF010000131.1:0-3300 GCA_036446055.1 Bathyarchaeia archaeon
TAATTTCTCATTTTTAGACACCGTTGGAAAGACCGTGGTAGGAAATAGACTCCTAAAGCCTGCAGCCGTAGTAAAGGGTGGCAAGGTTTATTCTGGGAGACTGAAAGTTGAAAGGTAGTCGCTAAAAAACGGAAAAAATACCCTTCAAAAATATAAGGGGCTTACCTAAATCCTTCTTCAATACTAAGGCACGATTAAATAACTACTATATCATAACCCGTGATAAAGCATAGAAGCTCTATGAAAGTAATAGGAGGATATGATAGAGCATTATATGACGAGTGAGTAATCAGGGGTAGAAAGACCTTTTTATGCTAATGCAGGCAGGACTTCCTCTCCAAATAGTTCCATGTTATCCATGTAAAAGAATCTTGGGGTCAGCAGATTCACGCCTTTTGCGATATACTTCTCTAAGAATTCTGTTACTGCTTTTGGTGTTCCGTATGCTCCTCCTAATTGCTTTCGCTGGGCTTCAGAAGTGATTCCAAACCAATCGGCTAATTTTTTGAGTCGTAACGCTGCTTCCTCTTTGTCGCGACCTACGACAACTGAGACTCCAACTCCCTTCTTTATCTCATCGTAGTCTCTACCAACATCTTTACAATGCTGTTTAAGGGCTGTTAGCTTTTTGTCAACAGTTTTCAAATCGTTGGCAAAGAAGTGGCAAATGTCAGCGTGTTTTGCAACTATCTTCAATGTTACCTTCTCTCCTCCTCCACCAACTAATATTGGGACATGAGATTGCACGGGTTGTGGTGAGTTGAGAGCGTTTTCGACTTTGAATATTTTACCGTGGTAAGTCGTACGTTCGTTTGCGAACATACTCTTACATATTTCAACGGTTTCCTCAAGACCTCTCAGACGCTCACGAACAGGAGGATATCTACCAAAGTAATCATTGAATTCCGTCTCGTGCCAGCCAGCTCCAATTGCAAACACAAGTCTTCCTCCTGAGATTATGTCAACTGTTGTCGCCATTTTAGCTAAAACTGGTGGAGCCCTATAGGCATAACATGTTACTAATGGGGCAATTCCGATTTTGTTTGTAACGGCGGCTAAACCAGCCAGAGTAGTCCAACATTCAAGAGGATGACGATCAACCCTGTTTGGTTCCCTCATGCTCATGAAGTGGTCGGTTATCATAAAAATATCATAATTAAGTGCCTCTGCTCTGAGGCAGTAGCGTTTCATCTCTTCGAAGTCTCTACCCTCAGGCCAGATAAACGCTCCAAACGATACATCAGAAACCATATTCAATCACCAAATGATAATTTGTATCTATCAATTGGTCAAAGCACTATTATATCTTTTCTACCCGAATAATGGTTCATTTGATCTATTTTTATAGTGGAGAGTCAGATTAAAAAATAAGTTACTTGATTCGGCTTGAAACCTTTTAAGGTCTGGTTTTATTCCATGACTCCCTTGAGTTCGGGGACATACATCGAAGTTTTGAATATTTGGTTTTTAAATGGGTTTGGGGGATAAGTGGTGGGGTGGGGGGGATTTGAACCCTCGAGCTCCAACGCCCCAGGCTGGAATCATAGACCATACTATCCGTCTCAAAAATAGACACAGAAGGTCTATATCTTGAAGACTCTAGACGACCACCCCATGTAAACTGAAGATAGAATGTCTCTGAGAGATATAAAAATTACCTTATGAAAGAATCGTTTTGATTGTCTTCATATTGTTTACAGCGGTTCCCTGCTTTTTATATTCAAGTTCAATTGAAGATTCCGATTTTTCAGCTTTTATATCTAAAGTAGGTTGCAAAAAAGCGAGGAGGATTTGGAAAATAAGTGAAAGAAAAGGGAAGAGCGATATGAAACACTGGGGTTGAGTATGTTTACCATCCAACTAGAAGTCGTTACAAATGTTTTTTGCGATGTGTTGCTTTCCCATTTATGAGAGGAGTTACCTGAAGTTTATGCTTGGTCGTTATGGTCAAACCGTTTTAAAATGAATTCGAGCGAGTCAGCTAGCACATTATAATTGGTTGATGGGTGGGACGTCTTTATCCGAGCCACCTTGGTTTCCCTGACAGGAAGTCTGTTAGAACTTGGATAAACTTCTCGTTTGATGTGATAAAATCAATGATTTCCTCGTTGACTTTAAGATCCAAGGAGGTCGATATCACGTTGATGAATTTGTTTGCGATGCCCGTCTCCTTGCCACCATTCTTTAGTTTTTCTTGAAGAAGCGTCACTGCATCGTTATAACGCCTTTTCATGCCTACCACCCAGCGAGTGTCTTCAATCCATGGACCGATTATAGTGGTATCCGCAGTTACGTGTTTCTCTAGAAAATTATTTGCTTCTCGGGAATCGAAGGAAGGGCCTAGATGCCGTTTGATGGGGGAGATGACACGGGATTCCAGTCCGAAGATGAGTGCATTCACCTGCTCTTCGTCGCTCCAAGCAGCTGTCTTCAAAACCTGGAACCCGTGGTGAATTAGTAGACTTCGAAGAGACCGCATTGACTTGTAAAGCTGTCCCCAAAGCACGTCGGGTACCAGTCTCCCTCCTGCAAAGAATAAGACTATCACATCAAAGTCTAGATGGGTAAGTCGTTCCCTGAGACGTGAGGATGAGGGCTGCTTCATCGGGGGATAAAAGAGTGAGAACTGAGGGCTTTTAAGGAAGGTTCTGGACGCAGTGATTAACTCGCCAAGTCGCTCCTTAGAAACGGCAGCAGCTACATTTCGACGAAGATCGACTGGGTCAACAACGATTAACGGGGCATCAAAGAGCAGCTTAACCTCGCGTATTCGCCCCGCATACAGGTTCTCAATGTCAATTACCTCACTAATAGTCCACTGTGAAATCCGTTTCAGAGTCTTTAGGAAGGAAGAGTAGTGCAGAATCAAGAGTTCACAGAGGTATCCGCTGAAGCCACCGACCCTGATCTCAGCGCCATAGACACCGATGCCACGCATAAACTGCTTAAGGAGACGCACGTTGTTTGCTGTTTGTGGCTCAAGGTGCTTCGTTACGTAAGAGGTGTGAAGAGGGGTTCTATCGACGGAGGAAATTGCTTTCTCTCCCCACTCGATTTTGAAGCAGGGAACAAAATCTATTTGATGCCCATTTATCTCGGCTTTAAGGTAGGGGTGTTCCGCGTAGGCCTCCACCCACTTCGCTCCAAGAAAAGCTTTCACTACATCGAGAACCTTTGGAAAGACATCCTTTGTCTTCTTCTTTGGAAGCGAGATGAAAACGTCGATATCCTTTTCCCCTGAAATCCACGTATCTTTTGCCGTTGAACCTTGTATGTTAACATCGGCTTCTATACCCGACT
>JAZFSF010000132.1:0-13551 GCA_036446055.1 Bathyarchaeia archaeon
AACACAGGCATATTTTTATTTGGCTCCAGCATTCTTTCGAAGTTTTCGAATGTAGATTTCTCAAGTTCGCTCTTATTTCAGGCAAGTTTTAGATATAGTCGATATGTTCGCATTCGGAGTGAATTTCACAATAATCATTGAGAATCATTTAGTTCGAGCCACAGTTTTTTTATTAGCTTAAATCAACGAAGCTTCCCAAAGTTCTTTTTTTAATAAGTCTCGGACAGCTACACGAATAGCTGCGCTTCTACTTTGATACATTCTGGCTCTGATTAACACGTCTAGTCCTTCGACCTGCGTCTCTGGAATCTTCACAGAAATCAGCTTCAAACAATCACCTTGAATTCTTGTATAAGTCAGTGTAGAACTTCTATTATTAGAATGTGATTAAAGTTGATAAAAAATTCACTCCAACCTCCCCTACTAACAATATGGGGTAACGGATTCGCAGGAACAACTCTCAATATGATGGCTTCAACATCACCAAGCCATGTGCCTGAAGACTGTTGAAAAATATTTGCGTCCACGCTCTCAAAACCAAAGTCAAGGTTCAGTACGACCAATATTTTCTTACTCATGTTTTGTTAAAAAGTATGAAACATTGTTGGATTTATTCCAGTGGTCTAAACTATAAAAAGTTCTCAATTCCTCAAAAAAAGATTGATAAGACTGAGTAATATTTCTAGGAAAATCTTTAAACACTCCGAATTTGAAGTTTAGAGAGAGCCTTTAAGGTAAAGGCATATTATTGAAATTAAATTACTTTTGTCGTGATTTCGAGAGCTCTATGATTAGAAGTTGAGTGTTTATGAGTGTGTGTTACATGTTCTATGAAAGTCCTTTAGACGCTATTTTATTGAATCGTCTGTCATTACTCTTCTTAAAAACTAAATAGCAGGATAAATACTGGCTAATCCATTTTTAGGGTTATATCACATTCGCAACACTTTTAGCTCTTGAGTTTATTACGAGGTCTAGTTTCATTTTTTTATTTTCACTAAGACTCTGTTACTTGCCTCAGTTTCTAGTTTTTCAGACATAGCTAATAATAGTTCAGAAGGCAGATATCCCAAAGTTGTATAGAAAGTCAATTTCTTTTGATCCAGACACAACGTACACTTTAACCCTGACAATGAAATCCACTAATAAAGCGATCATTATATCTGAGAACTCCTTGTCTAGAATCATATTCTTCACAGATATACTGTTGCTGATTATAATTATCTCCATATAGAGGATGTAGTTAACTTAATCAGAAATAATAAAAATCAAATACTTTAGTTTCATATAGCTAGCTATTGTAAGTATCAATTTAATTATAGAAGAGTCTATTAGTAGTTTTAAGTCAGAGAAAATTAAGATAGTAAACGTGGAAATGATGAGATGGGAGAAGAAACCATAGAGATAACGACTTGTTACCTCGCAAGTATCAACTAGCTAGAGCGTTGCCGAAGTCTGTGATTTTGGTGAAGCCCCCGATTATCACTAAACTCAGGGTTTTTATACCAAACATATTAATCAGATAACTCGCAAAGGCTTGCGGACAAATATCTGATAAAGAAAACAACACTAAGTCAAACACTAAACCCATAAATAAAAAAATCTTTTATTTTTTTTAATGTTTTAATAATGTTTTTAAATGGGTTACCTACTTTGGCGATAATTAGATGCTTACAGAGTTAATGAATGATGATGTGTCCCACCAACAGATTTGACAACAAAGCCAAAGTTAAATGTCCATTTGAACCTAAAAATTTGATGTGTAAAAGCATCCCCTGGTGGACCTGTCGCAACTTTCAGCTTGAAGAAAAACAACGTCAAGCCGACGCAGCTAGCTGAAAGAAGTAATTAAGCGGATTCAAGCAATTCGAAATAACACTACGTATATTTTTGTTAGATATTACAGGCTGCATCCCAGAAAAACTGAAGAGAAGCTACGATATCGTTAACAAGTCTTTTTTAACCTCTTTTCTAAAGTATTCTAAAATAGTATGTGTTAAGAATTGATGATAAGAAGTATAGATGATGTGTTGTATTCTCTAAAAATAAATAGATTTAGTTGGAATTAACCTTCATGAGAGAACACAATTGCATTTAAGAGAGTGATTGTTGTTAAATCATTCTTATATAGAATCTTTCTTTCATACTTTTCGCTGCTAAGAAGATAGATTACTACCATTTGTCGCTTTTAGGAATTCTCTAACCTTCTTTGGAAGAGTGATTGTTAAGCCTTTATTAATCTAAAAACAGTTAACAATCCACAACACATCAAGATAATTTGTTGAAAAAACTCGAAATACATTCTTACGTTTTTTATACAATCGAGTTTTTTCCTTTCTGTAAAGCATAGATTTAACAATTCGTATCGTTAGAGACGATGAAGTTGTACTAAAAAACGGCCATTACTTAAAAATATTGTACATATCATGTCTCATTGATACCTTGTTGTAGAACAATAAAATCAATTCTTGTAAAACACAATACACATTACAGTTCAGAATGATTGAAGCAGTAATGATGAGAGCGGCGTTTAAGATACATGATAACTAAGGAAAAATCTTGAAATTGATAGAAAAAGAGAAGAGAAGTTGAATCAAGAATTTTCTAGAGCCAGTAATATTTGCGAAAAAGTAGGAATGTAGAATCTCATTAGCTGAATGTTCCCTAATCAGGATTAGGTAGCTAATAAAGTATTGAAACTACAAAAATACTATTGTATTTTAATTTTTATTATTTAGTGTGTAAAACAATAAACTGTGAATGTGGTAGTCAAGAAACATATTCGGTGTATGAGCATTTGCCACAAGCCCATCGAGCGTTGTTCTCTTTGTGAAAGGCCATGAACACTCCACAGCGAGGACATTTTTTCAGTCTTCTGACAATTTTTTCGCCACTTATGTCATAGTAAGTATGGACTTTTTTCTCTTTCTTCCTTTTTTGACTTTGGCTCATCCCCGTTTCCTCCATGTGATTGTGTTTATTCTCCGGCTGATTTCGTATCGCCGTCTCTGCCTCTTTTAGGTAGGTTTCGAAGCTGAATATGCTTTGGAAGTAATGAGTGGGCGGTTCCTGATTCCTCGTAGATTTCTGCTTCACCAACAGTTCGATTAGTTCCAGTCAATGTCTTTAAATTTAAGACGTATACGAGATCTTGATTAACTCCGTACATTGATGCGATGGCTGTTCTCACTTCAAAAAGTTGGGGTGTTCCCTGTGAATGGTGGTCTATGAAGAAGGATAATTCCTTTCTTTTGAGAAATTGATTGTTTTTTTCCGAAGATTTCTTAACGTCCATTCCTTCAATCACCCAGAGCGCATCGAATGTGACATCTAACTATTACTTTAAGCTTTCTAACGACTCAAATAATTGGTTCTTTCGTTCGCATCAGGTTTAGAATCACGTCAATCTCTTTCTTTTTTTCATTGGTTATCCTCACCAATACGAGTCCAACATGTGGTTGACCATAGATCACAAAAGTGTTCTTAGGAGCAAATTATATGACGTCTAAGGTCAAAAGATACTCCTCACCATCTACTATGAAGGCAACTGAAGAATCCTCAGCAAAGATTCGTTTTAGGAGGTGCCAGGATTCTAAGGTTATTGTTCCGGGGGAATTATGCGATCGGAAGACCGTGACTCGTTCAGGAAGAGTGACTTCAATGGGTTGTCTCATAATTTGGTTATCTATAACGTATAAGTCAACGGTAATGTTGTATTCGATTGTTTTGAGGGTTGTAAAATCTCCGACGACGCATACTTTGGTTGGCTTTTCTTTGGTTATTGCGTCTTTTAAAACTCTCATTGTTCGTTCAGATGAACCTAAAATCAATTGTCCTAGAGGATGTTTTAACCTGGTTCTCACTTTCTCATTGATCTGATATGCCGTCAAGAAAGTTTGTCACCGAACTCGAAGAGCGTATCTGCCAGGCTTTTCAAGTGTCATGGTTTTTGCGATCTTTGATTTGTTTGAATCGAAGATTATAACTTCTCCAATCCAGTCGTCTGAAGCACTCATGGTTTTGCATTCAGGACAAAGATTATCCGCGATTATCAATTTACAGTTTTTACACGCTTTCTCTTTCAAGTCAATACACCCTCAAGCGGTTTTGGCTAGAGCTTCCTTTCGTCGCTCCTCCAGTTGCTTTCTAGCTGCTTCCGCATCTTCAGCGATCCACTCGATTTTTCCGAGGAAGGGCTGCCTCATCGTCATACCTATTTTTCCTGAAGAGCCCCCTCTGCCTAAGGAAACGACTGTGATTCTGCCGCGTATGGTATCTCCTTGTTGTAACAGTCTCCCTGTATTCTTTGCCATTAGAGTTCCCCGTCGTTCATCGTAGGAAACGAAGTCATCAATCACTTGGGATACATGGAGGAGAGCATCAATGGGTCCAACCCTTATGAAAGCCCCAAAATCCTCTACCTCGACGACTTCACCTTCAACAATCTCTTGCACCTCAGGACTATAAGAGAGAAGAGTAAAGGACACAGAGTGATAGGTAGCCCCATCTCCCGGGATTACTCTACCAACCGGTGCCACTTCCATGTTAGTAACAGCCACCACGAAGCCGAGTTCATTACTCACTATGCCCTCAAATTTTCCACTCAATTCTTCGTGAGTCACGATTTCCAAGGCCTTGTCGAATTTTTCAGGGGGTATTCGTACAGTATCCTCAAGAACAATCAAACTAAACAAAATAATAACCTTCGTAATAGATTTACATTACAGTTTTTCGGTGGTATATATTTATAACGTTTTCTCAGTAATAAATGAACCTAAAAAACGTGTTTATATGAAATAGTGACCGTCTTTAATTGAAATCACCCTTTGCGCGGGGATATTCAAGAAGTCAAGGGTATACACCGTCCGTTATCACGCCACAATTAGAACGCGAAACTACCTGACGAAAACGTCTAAGTTATTAAAGAATAGTATTTTCAGGAGGATATTGTCAAGGCCTTATCAAGCAGCAGTCAAGACATTGAAAGGGTTTCACTCACCGCATAGTATATCTCTCATCAAACTCTTACGAATCCTACCCCGTCAAATCAGGAAACACTTCATTAAGCCTTAAATTCTTGAGTTGACTAATATACTTCATGAAGAAAATTGCTTGCCAAGATTTTAGTACCACTCGATGGATCTGAACACTCTTTAAAAGCCTTGGAGTACGCCATTGCTTTAGCCAGTAAATTTTCCTCGGTGATTCATGTAGTTCACATAGTCCATATAGTACAAGCCATAGCAGCTATGACTTACGATACTGCTTTCATGATGCGTGACATATATACCCGAGCATCCGATATGACCGGACCGTCATTCATAATAGATCTTAAGAACCATCTTAACGAAAATGGTAGACGAATCCTCGCCACTACAGATGTTAAGACCAAAGAAGCAGGTATCAAAGCCGTCACAACTCTGCTCTATGGAAGCCCAGCAGAGGAAATAATAAGCTTTGCAGAAAAAGAAGACGTGGACCTCATCGTTATCGGTGATCGGGGGTTAGGCTCAGTAACGAGGTTCTTTCTTGGAAGTGTTAGTAACAAAGTCAGTCGTCATGCACCTTGTCCAGTCTTAATAGTAAAAATGTGAAAGGGTTTAATGAGAGCATGTAGCTTTCCAATCATGATATAGATAGAAGAGGAACAAGGATGGTTGGAAAGGAAGCGTTAAAAGGCTTTCACAGGATTTATGTAGTAGGTGCTTCACTCCTTTTCATTTAAGGATGAACCAACTAATTGGTCAATTAGTTGAATAAAATCATCAGCGAATTTTTGATGGAGTTGAGCTCCAGCTGCAGCATCGTGGCCACCACCAGTTCCACCAAATTTGGCGGACGCCTCTTGAAAAATTGTGCCTAGATTCAACTTCTTTTCGATGTTTGTGGATGTCGCTCTTCCAGAGATTTTAAGCAAGTCATTTTCTGCAGATGTTAAGGCGATAAGGGGTTTGTCTTTTGCTAAGATGTTGCTTGAAATCAGAATCGTAGTGATTGTGCCAAGCATGTTTTCGTTGATGGTTCCTCTGCCATTTACAAGATATATATTTTTTTGTTCCTCTATTACGTTGGGCGTCGTCGTTATCCAATCCATATATTCAGCCAAAGTCTTTTTATAAGCCGTAAAAACGTCCTGCACTTCTTCCAAGGCTTTTTCGCGGTCTCCGAAACCGATGCTGACACCTAAACCAGCTTTGTCCATTCTTCCACAGGCGTTTAGCAAAGAAGAGTATTCTCGTGCATCACGTAAGTAGCTTCCCCGGTCCTCTTGAATCAGAGTGTATACTCCTCCGATGAGTCTTAGGACCACTGTACTAGGAAGCCGTTTAGATGATAACCACTTGGCTATTTCTGAAAAAATTTTTTGCTTCTCATCAGCTTTGAGATCGTTCAAGGCTCTCCAACGACCTCTATTTTGTAATTTAATGCCGAGATTAACCAGAAATCCTAAACATTTATCCTCTTCACCACTTAGACCAGGCAAGAAAGGATTTGTCGTGTAGGCCAAGGCTTTATGGATGGGACGTGTCTCTCGACCATAAAAAGTGAGGTCATTTTCCACACTTAAACATCCTGCGTTGACCCCGTCCGCTACAATGGTTTTATTCAGACTCCTCAGTTCCCTTTTCGGATTCCTGTCTTGGGAGTCGCCGAGGGCTCCTACAACGGCTAAAGAAGCCAAGTCAATGTTTGACGCGTTCAATTTTTTTGCAACGGTGTAAGCAACTCCAGAGCCACTTATTTCTTGCGCGCCATTGAATCCATGGTAATGAGGATTGACCTGTGTGAGTGTGGGAAAGGTATCGCCTAGGGGTTGATGATGGTCTAAGACCACAATATCGTTACTTGAAAGCCTACTCTTTAATAGGTCGAGACCTCCACTTCCTAAATCGTTGAAAATAATTGGTGATACGCCTTCAGCTACTAATGCCTCAACTACGTCTTCATCAAGCTGTTTCTCGACTCGAATTCTGAAGAGAGCACCCAATCTATAAAGGCTTTTAGCCATAATGCTAGCAGCGGTTAAGCCATCAGCATCAAGGTGTGAAACTACTCGAATGAACAGGCCCTTAGCTACAAAATCGTTAATCTTTTCTGCAGCGTATGCTGCAGATGCATAAAACGCCTTCGGATTTGATGTGTTTTCAGAATCCATCAAGCCATCGACTCGACTTATGAAGCAACAGACCATTAAGACGTGTACTTCCAATCCTTTGGAAGCACGCTGCGATCTCGATAGTAATTAGCGAGGCGACGGACCTTTGAAGTCACCAACTCAAGAGAATGTTTATTCACGTTGTCTTTCTTATTCCTAGCCATATGTCTTTGAAGCCTTGTGGCTTTCTGTAAAAGGTTTTGCAAATCCTCTGGAAGCTCCAAGGAAACACCTGCACTCTCCATGATTTCTGTTATGGATTTTCCTGTAAGATACTTAATCAGAGGAATGCCATATTGATCTCGAAGCAATATTCCGATTTGGCTTGGAGGGTACCCTTCCTTTGCAAGTTGTATGACGAAGGCTTCTGCTTCTTCAGGACTATATCTACACCAGGATGGAGCCCGCTTACTTACAGGCCTTCTTGAATGAGATTTTCCTTTAGGAGCCAACGTCTTTCCTCCACACACATGTTCTCTTTTCGGTAACTCGCATATTAAAGGTTAACGTGATAAGATATCCTCTTATAAAGTTTTTAGTTGTTAAATGTATTTACGTATCTTTCAGTCAACGCGAAAATCTGATTATTGCTAAGTTAATTTGTGTAATCCGATTATTGTTTGGAACTCCTCTCTGAAAAACGTTAACATATAAATTATATTTTATCGCTAAAGTCCACCTCAAGAGGCAATGTCTTTCCCATACGCACTCGACTTCATGGACTCAACTATTTGCTAACCACGTACTCATCTCATTGATGCATCTGATAAAAAAAGTAAAATATTTTGGGCTCAATACATTCTATTGACACCACAAAATCAACTCGTTTACTTTACGCCATAAGTCAGTAGCCACTCTGCGAATAATCTAACCGAAAGGGCTCTATGAGAATAACGGTTCTTTTCTCCGTCTTCCAACTCCCCAAAGGTTTTATCTCTAACGTCATCGGGTTCAAAAATGGGGTCGAAACCGAAGCCATTGACACCACGTATTTTGAGGGAGATGTTTCCGCGTATTTCGCCTGTAAAACAGATTGGTTTTTGGCGAGAGGAGCAATATGCAATGGTGGATTTGAAGACGGCTCGTCGATTTTTCACGCCATCTAGGAGCTTAAGTAATCCTTTGTTCCCAATGGTATTATACGCGTAGCTGGAGAAGGTTCCTGGAAATCCCCTCAAAACCGTTACGAAAAGCCCTGCGTCTTCTACGAATGATGGGCAACCACATTTTTTCAAGGTCCAAGCGACACTGGTTTTTGCTATTTCGTTCAGGTCATCTGATTGGATTTCTGGTCCTTTTATGTTTCTATGCTCGATAATTATTGGATAATCTTTCAGAATAGACTCTACCTCATGAAGCTTGTGTCTATTGCCTGTGGCAAAGACGACTTTACGTTTTGTTGATCTTTTTGTCTCAGTCAAAATTCTTCACACTCCGTATTTAAGTCAGGTACCAGAGTATCGACCTCGTTGGATTATCTCTCTGACCCGTTTAACCACTTCTTCAGCTTTTTTATTGGTGACTTTAATTGTATATCCCGCTATGATAGAAGTAAAACATTCCTTTGCGTGAGGATAATGAGTGCTTTCAAGAGCCCGCTTCATCAGGTGTATGTCTACGCCCCGTTTTTCGATTTCAACGGAGTGTTCTGCAAGCCCAAAGTCTATGAAGAAGATTTTTTCGTTTTGACCCAGAATCATATTTGACGTAGTTAAATCTCCGTGAATTATCCCCTCATCGTGTAATTGTCCAATTAACATCCCGATTCGTCTGCAAAGCGTTTTACGGTCTTTACTAGAGAGTACATTCAGAATTTCTTTGACTCGCTGACCCTGAACATACTCCATGACGATGAAAGTTCGTTTCACATCAATGAGATAGATAATTGGCGTGGGAACGCCTGCCCGTTTTGCGTCACTCATGATTTGGGCTTCATGTACGGTTCTACTTCGACGTATTTCATTATCTATTTGACGAAGTCGATAGAGTTTTGGAACTCGTACCTTTTTGATCACCTTGAGACCATACCAATCTTCCAAATAGAGATTAGCTTCTGCTCCCTTCTTCACCAACATAAAGATTCATCCTCAACGCCAAGGAATCCTGACCTGATCTAAGCGCCACTTTGGCTTGACGAAGCTTTTGTCCACATCGACCTGGATTCCACTTTGAAAAGCCAAAATTCCGGTCCAAGCAATTTGAGCACCATTATCCCCACTATACTCCTTGGGAACCACATAGGCTTCGACCCCATGATCTCTAGAAATGCTAACAATCATATTCTTAAGACGTTCATTTGCAGCAACGCCACCGGTAACAAGCACCTCCTTTCGTTCTGTGTGGACTAAAGCCCTCTCGGTGGCTTCAGTGAGCATTGAAAAGGCAATTTCTTGCATTGAGAAGCAAACATCTTCAATCGCATGGCCTTCCTCAAGTCTCTTCAAAGCAGCTGTCAGCAAACCAGAATATGATACATCGTTTCCCTTCACTACATATGGAAGATCAATGTAATTCTTCCCCTTCTTCGCTAAGTTTTCAATCACCGCTCCCCCTGGAAACGAAAGTCCAGCTTCCCGAGCGAAAACATCTAACAGATTACCGAGGGTAATGTCCTCAGTCTCCCCATAGATACGCCAAAACCAGTCGCCAAAAGCCGCTATGGATGTGTGTCCCCCGGAGACTAGTAACACCAAGGGATCCTCCGCCCCTGTCATGAGACACGCGATCTCAATGTGACCAATAGCATGATGAATTGGGACAAGAGGCTTTTCAAGCCAAAGACCTAACGCTCGCGCAAACGTAGCTCCAGTGCGAAGAACAGGACCCAACCCCGGTCCAGAGGAAAAGGCGATACAATCCACAGCCTCTAAGCCTATGTCAAGGTTGTCGATAACTCTTCTTAACACTGTAGGTATTACTTCACAATGATGTTGGGCTGCTTCCCGAGGGTGGATACCCTGTCCTATAGGGGCAGTATACGCTGCATTTACATTTGTTAAGATTTCTCCTTTAGAAGAAACTAAAGCCACACCCACGGTATGAGCTGTCGACTCAATGCCCAAACATATCAGGGGCTTTTCAGGGATGGATTGATGAATCAAAGTTCTCGAATTTCCCTCACATTTTCTTCATATTCCTTAAAGACTTATTTAGATATCTCTTTGCGGACGCCAGAACAATTCAACCACTTCACTGTTCAGGGGTAAAAGACGCCTATTCAAAAAGTTAAATTATGTCTATCGTATTAACACAGGCTACAAGAAGGCATAGTCATGAGTCAAAAACCTCTACCAACCCAACCCGAAGTAAATATAGGCACTCTAGGGCATGTAGACAACGGTAAATCTACACTTGTACAGGCTTTAACTAGTCAATGGACCGCTAGACACAGCGAAGAATTGAAGAGAGGCATCACCATTCGAATCGGATACGCAGACGCCGCCTTCTATAAATGCGAGGCTTGCGGAGTCTACGGGACAGAAGAAACATGTTCTAAGTGTGGATCTAGTGCCCAGTATTTAAGATCAGTAAGCTTCGTTGACTGCCCTGGCCACCATAGCTTAATGGTCACCATGTTATCCGGAGCCACTTTGATGGACGGAGCGTTGCTAATCCTATCCGCAACGGAGTCGTGTCCTCAAGCTCAGGACAGAGAGCATCTGGCAGCGGCAGAAATAGTTGGAATTGATAAGCTAGTTGTAATTCAAAATAAAATTGATGTAGTTGAAAGACAACGAAGTTTAGAAAACTTTCGCGAAATTCAAGACTTTGTCAAAGGAACTGTAGCTGAGGGAGCTCCCATCATCCCGGTCAGTGCACAACGAGGCGTCAACACAGAATTGGTGATAGAAATGATTGAAAAATTAATACCTACGCCAAAGCGGGAACTAAATAAACCTCCCCTGATGCCGATTCTACGGTCTTTTGACATAAATAAGCCAGGCACATCCGCCGATGAAATTTCGGGAGGAGTAATCGGAGGGTCTATTTCCCAAGGCGTCTTCGAGGTAGGAACAGAGGTAGAAATCCGCCCAGGAATTCGTGTCGAAAGAGGAGGAAGAGCCTATTACGAGCCTCTCCACACAGAGATCGTGAGTCTTAATGCGGGTGGAAAATCCGTTGAGAAGGCCATGTGTGGCGGACTGATTGGAATTGGCACCCTTCTGGACCCAGCACTTACTAAAGCTGACAGTCTCGTGGGAAATATTATTGGCAAACCAGACAATCTCCCTCCAGTTCTTAATCAGATAAGTATTGAAGTCGAACTCTTTGAAAGGGCGATTGGGACGAAGAACTTGCAGGAAGTACAGAAAATTCGGACAAACGAAGCCCTAGTCTTAAACGCAGGCACTGCCGTCACAGCAGGCGTTGTAACCTCAGCTCGAGACGATATTGCAGATATTTCTTTGAGGCGACCCGTTTGTACTGAAGCAAACACGAGAGTTGCCATAAGCCGAAGGATTGGAGATGGGTGGAGGCTCATCGGCTTTGGCAAAATCGAAAAATGACGATAAACCACATAGCAGTTTATCTCGAAAATTGGATTGAATGACATTTTAGAATACTCATACATGGATAGTAGTAGAGAAAGGAAGTGTCTGAGAAAATCTCACATACCTATGATTATTAAATCTCCCTTATAAGACATGAAGATTATCACCAGACATTATCTGAGCTTTAATAAAAGGGGGATGGAGAAAGACCAAAGGAAGTCTACAGACGATTCAGTCTGTCCCGTAGGATTGGCTTCTTTGTTCTTAGAACGTCGTGAAGAAGGATTACTTGTGTCGACTACTGAGTTGTTGCAGTATCTTGGCTGCGCCTGATTGGAAGAATTGGAGGTCATTGCCAACGGTTATGAAGTCATACCCCTTCTCCACCCGGTCCATAATCGTCTTGCCAGCGCCCATATGCATTCCTTTTGCGACGCCTGCTTTCTCTGATGCTTCAAACACTCGATCTATGGCTTTCTGAACCTTTGGATGAGACATATTGCCGAGGTGTCCATAGGAAGCGGAAAGATCCGCGGGACCGATATAGCTAACGTCGATTCCGTCAACGGACAGAATCTCATCGATGTTCTCAACCGCCTGCTTCGTCTCGATTTGAGCGATGACGAGAATTTCTTTATCCGCTGTTTTCAGATAATCAGAATCGAACATAGCTGCCCGTCGAGGCCCGCATCCTCTTAATCCCTTAGGCGCGTATCTACAGGCCTTAACGGCCATTTCTGCCTCCTGTCGCGTATTCACCCAGGGGACGACGACACCATAAGCGCCGATGTCTAAAGCACGCTTTATTGGCACCAAATCATTCCACCCAACGCGAACGATAGGAGTTGTTCGGTTACCACGCATCGCCTGCATCAAGGTCTGAATTTTATAGATATCTAAGGGGCTGTGCTCGGTATCGAAAACAAACCAGTCGAATCCGAGGGTCGATAAAAGCTCGGTGACGATGGGGCTTTCCACGGTCATCCAGACGCCATATGTTTGCTCCCCCGCTTTCAACCTACTCTTTAATTGATTTTTCACTACAAATCCTCCAAAAAATACGGTGTCCTAAGTGAAATTGCTTAACAAGCTCTTTAAAGCTTCCGTTAAAATGAATGATGAGAAAGCACAGTGTTTTCAAACTGGAGTAGGCCAAGGAGTTATAGATAAGTTTAAAGAACAAATAGACGATGGTTTGCTAACTCAATCCAGAAAAGTAATTTGTTACATTGTGTTAATGCTATCCCGAGGGGATATGCACGATAGCGGACTGGATTGTTCATTTATCATTTTTTTTCCATGAGGCTTCTAATGTAATTATCAACGACTCAAACCTTTTCTGATAACCTAAAATTCTTTCACAAAAAAGAAGTGAACGCTAGCGCGCGCTAATGGTTTGTCAGGCAAAAAAGAGCGAAAGCTTTCAGTTTTAGATGCATTGGACGAGTTAGGAGAAGTAGACAGCTTCCAAGTGTGAAATCACCTAGACGAGGATGTGAGCCTTAATGCTATTGAGCAAGCGTTGTCACGGTACTACAAGATGGGGCTCGTCGGTAGAACAAGGAAGCCTAACAGAGTATATTTTTTGACTGAAAAAGGATTTGAACGCTTAAACTTTCTACTCGAATCAGAATAAATTCTCAAAGTCATTCCAATAAATTCCAATTTCACCATTAGAATTTTATGGAATTTCCGTTTTTTTCTATGGAATTCCTATGGAATTCTAATGGAATTCCAATGGAAAACGTGTTTATCGGAAGTTTCTCCCGGCAGTCAAGGTGTTACTAACCTTCATTCCAATCATTAGAATTTATGGAATTCCTATAATATTCCTAGAATTTTCCTAGAATTTTCCTAGAATTTTCCTATAAATTCCAATAAATTCCTATAAATTCCTATAAA
>JAZFSF010000133.1:0-11921 GCA_036446055.1 Bathyarchaeia archaeon
TACTGCATCTGCCTTGTTTTCTCCACCCATTCCAAGATTCTCCTATATAATATAAAATACACATGTAAATTTACTATATAAATTAAAGCTCTAATAAACTCCTGAATCTGTTTGTGCGCAAAAAAAAGTAGACGTATCTGCCCACAAGAATACACTATCATCCAGCTAGATAACTGCGAAAATCCTAAACGACTACTAAATTTTAATCTGTTTACTTACGGTGATGAGCTATCACCCAATTTATTTTGAGTCTATTAGATCAAGTGTAGCTGACTATTTTGAAAAGTCGTTCTCTAACAAATTAAATACTTTGACATCATAATAGCCTAATCAGCTACTCAGTCTTTTTGGACATTAAAGTCTTCGCCTTAGCTACACCGTCCCACGCATCTTTGGCATAAGCATCGGCTCCCATCTCTCTCGCTTTTTCATCATCTACTATTCTACCTCCCAGAAGTATTTTCAGCTTTTTTCCTGAGTTCGATGATCTCATCGTCCTCACAGCGTCTTCAAGATAAGGCTGTACAATACTCAGAAGGGCACTTAGCGCCACTATATCTGCTTTATTCTCTAAGGCTTTTTCAAGAATTCTCTCTGCAGGAACGTCTACTCCAAGATCTATCACATCAAAACCTGCTGATCGTAACATCGATATAGCGATGTTTTTTCCGATGTCGTGTAAATCCCCTTCAACCGTAGCAATCACCACTCTACCGACGTAGTTTCTATCAACCGCTTTATAATGAGGTTCAAGAAGGACCATGGCCTCCTTCATTATCTCACCCGCCCATATCAACTCTGAAAGGAAGAATTCGCCCTGAGCAAACTTGTTTCCAACATCCTCCATCCCAGAACTTAAACCATCGATTATTAGTTGAGGCGAAACCTCTGCTTCCAAAGCTTTCTTAGTTTCCTCTTTAACCATTTCCATATCCAGCTTAACCATTAAGTCATGGAAAAGGCTCTCTTGTTCTATAACCATCCTTACATCTCCGCTTCTATTTTACCACAAGGGTATTTCCCGTACTTCCTAGCCTCATCAATATAGGTCAATATGTTTTCAAACTTGCATCCGGGATGGAATGAGTTGCTCTCAGACAGCACGAATCCTCCTCCCTTAGCGCCTTGGTCTATTGCTCTTCGAACATCTCTTCTAACGTCTTCCTCATTCCCATAGGGGATGACCCAAGTTATATCCACATTACCCTTGATGTAAACTCTTCTACCAAATTTCTTCTTCACCTCGGCCAAATCCATACACTGTGGTTCAATAGGATTTATCCCATCAAATCCACAGAAATCTATGAATTCTTCGAGAATTGGCATCAAGTCTCCATCTGAGTGCTTCAAATACGGGATGCCATGTTGATGGCACATATCCACCACCCTCTTTATCGGCGGCCATATGTATTTCTTCATGTCTCTGGGAGGCCAAAAGGGGCCATCTAAGCCAGATATGTCATCTGTTTCTGCGATTACATCAACACCCCGCTCTATAATGTTGTTAGCTATTTTAGTCTGTACTTCAGTAAACATTTTAACAACCTTCTCAACAAAGCGTGGCTTTGCATAAATATTAATACAGAATTTGTCTAGGCCTCCCATCGCAAGATATGGAAACATACCTGCCAAATGAATTCCTCCAATAACAGGGTAATCTCCTCTTTTTGCGTCTTTAACTACGAAGTCGACTAAATCATAATTTATCTCATCTGGATCTGGAGGGACAAATTTATCCAAATCCTCCTCTGTCTTGATGATTCCATCTATCCAATAATTGATGCCTACCTTTGGCTCTAACCTATAGACTTTTCCCCACCAGTCAACGAACGTATATTTATCAATATATTTTGGCTCATAATCCTTTGGCCAAAGCCAATAATCTGAAACTGAAAAGGCATCTATCCCAAGCTTTCGCACGGTATCATTTGATATCTTCTGATTCCACTCCAACACTTCATAATCAGTCTTCACACTGCTTTTTGAGACCGGAACTCCTCCACCAATATAGCTCTTTGCCGAAGCATGTTTCCTACCAGTCACCAATTCTTTGAACTTGGCATCTAGATTAGCAGTCACAGGAACCATATCAGGCTCCTCATGGCGTATAGCAGTCAAATACCTCTCTTTATGAGTCATCAAGCTAAGGATTCCCTCTATTATTCGATATGTAATAATTCTAATATAAAAGAAGTTACAACCTGTCAATATTAATCTTGAGTAGATATCAAAAGATGTTGACTGGCTATCAGGTAACTAGTTCAGAACATCTCGTTGTTTTCAGTTGAACTTTTCAAATATATTAATGATAACTCGATTTTCTGCAAAATAGAATCTAGAAACTTCCTTTAAGATAAAAAAAGGAGTTGGTGATTTCCCTAAAAGTAATCGGTTAGCACTCGTACGTTATACAGAAATATATTTGTCGATGTCCATGCCAAGTTCTTTTACTTTTGTAACTATATTTTTCCAGAATATGTCATCGATATAGATGCCCTCTTGAAGCCTTTTCTCCATCTCGATTAACTCGGGTTCTCCAGGCATCAAGATGTCTTTGAATCCACTCCTCTTTGATGAGGACTTGACATGTTTGATCATGGAGTCAACCCTTGTTTTAAAATCTTGGATATCACAGTACGCCGATGGATCGATAGCCATAAACCAACAGCCAAATCCTTTTTCATCAAGACTGCAGCCCACACCAATCGCACCACATAAAGCTTCAAGGATTACTTTGATGCCATAGCCTTTGTATTCATTGGTGACGCCGCCAAAGGAGACTGGAGCCATTTGTCCATTATCCACGGCTGCATTATCATACTCGTGTACCCATTGTCCCTCCCGGTTGATAACCCAGCCATCGGGTACCGGTTGGCCACGAATCCTCATTGTGAGGAAGTGCCCTGTCGCTACGGCATTGGTAGCCATGTCCAGAAAGAGGGGACGTTCCTTTCCCGCTGGAACGCCAATTGCAAAAGGATTTGTACCAAGTCGCCCATCTACTCCCCCGTAAGGCGCGACGCGGTGAGCTGCCCCTCGCTGTAAGACAATCCCGATCAGATCATCTTTTACGGCTTGCGTAGTGTAATAGTACAGTGCGCCCAAGTGACCAGTTCCCATATAGCCTATTGAGCCCATCTGATACTTCTTAGCTTTCTTGATAGCGGCATCCATCGCTTTTTTCCCAGCTACAAATCCGATTGCTGCGCCTGCATCCCACATTGCAATTGTCGGGCCATCTCGTAGCACCTTAATTGGGGCTCTTGATTGAAGCTTTTCAGACTGAAGTTCGCTAATATATCTAGTTATTGCGCGAACGCCGTGAGAGTCAATTCCGCGCAGACTCGTATCGACGAGGACATCTGTGATGATTTCTGCTTCTTCTTCTGTAGCGCCGGCGAGAACGAGCATCTCTTGACTCATCTTCCTCATTTCATCTGCTTTTACTCTCATACATATTTCTCCCCTTAATGACTTCTCTTTAGCTATATATTATAGTAAAAGTGAAGGATACCTATAATTGTTTATTCAGTTTATTATTGCAAAAAACATTGATGATAATTTAACTAGTTAGAAAAGTAGTTGATAAAACAGATAACTTAGCAAGCTTCTCTTTCTCTGGAATAAACATGATCAAGACTGCTCCAGCTATAACAGTTGTATTTACTGACTGGTTAAATGAATAAAGAGATCCTAAATACTATACATCATTGTAATTTCAGAATAGTAGTTATATTCGCCTTTGAATCAATTCGAGGAATAATCTTACCGGTACTCGAAGTAAAGAGAGTCGTGACACCAGGGCCATGACCGGAGATTATGCAGTCGGTATGTGCTATGATCCCAATGGAAGTAGCACCTTTTTTATAGATTCTCCCATAAGAGTGGTCAGCATCCATGATAGCTACAAGGTCTCCTAATCTGAGATCTTCCAGCCCATACTCTGTCTTTGTATCATCATCAAAAAGTTGAATATCATAATCTCCAGAGTAGACGTTGTTAGATCCTAACCCTGAACCCATCACTCTTGCCGGCACTGTGTGAGTGACAGGGATTTCTAGTGTTCCCCCATATCCTTTAGGTCCCATGGCATCAAGGAAACGTGGGTCCAGATTCATTACCTTAATCTCAGGAAAATTAGGGAGTTTAAGTCCAACTCCAAAAGCCTTTATCATGACTTTGTCACCTATCACCATTTTTTTCATCACCTCTGCAGGAAAATCAGTGAGCACATGCTCGATGCCTCCATGCTTTCCAGTCACGACACCTTTATCGCCTTTTGCATCACCCGTGACAACTACCACCTCATTTCCCACGCATGATAAGACGTTCAATGCGTAGTTGGGTCCATGTGGGAAGCGTGCTTCCTTTTCTTTGTTTTCAATACTCACTCCAGGCTCTACGTGATCAGCCATCCACCCAACAGCTAAATCACCAACACGAACATTATACGTAATGCCTCCCACACCTGGAAAGACCATGGGTTGTCCATCATGAGAAATACGGTATGGTGACCTACCGAAAACGGGACTAGGTACTTCTCCGATGACGGAGATCTTAACTAAATTATCTACATTCGTTTTCAACCAAATTCACCTTTTCTCTACACAATTTGATATGCGAAATAACTACTAAAGGATTTACATATCCGACCCGATTGATTGACAGAGAAAAAAAGCTAGCTAAACACGAAGAAATTCTATATCTAGCAATCGTCCGATATGAATCTATACCCCCATATATCTGCTTGACACTTAGAACTGAAGGTATTTTTTCTTTTTGAGATATCATTTATCCCTAACAAATTATTATGATTCAATTTGTTTAAGAAATAGGCTAGATAGCTTCAACACAAACAAAAGCATGAGCAAAGGGATTCTAACTCGTAATCAGGGAAAAATGATTCATATTGAAACCTCACTCTTAATAAATTAACATTTTAGATATTTTTAAACGATCCAGCAGATAATGGGGCAAATTCCATTTACCTAGCTAAACAAACATAGAACAATTAATAAAGAAGCTAAATGTGGGATAAAACCGTAAAAATATTAAGCTGAGCAAGCCCAGTATTTTTTAGTTTACCCCACATTTCGATGAGTTCAAGCCTTCATTAATTAACCTTTCTCCTTTCTAGAGGAGATAGGTTCACACAGCTGTTTGAGGAGCCAAGTAATGATGGCTCTCCTTTGGATACAAATACTAGTTAGTCGTTTAACTCAAAGAAAAACTCAAAAAGAGATTTATTTTAAATTAACGTTTGAAGGCTGATAGCTAACTAGCTTTGATAATTCTTCCTGAGGGCCAAGAATATGGCTGAATATCTCTATTACTTGTTCTCTTGACTTATTATGAAATCTCATGTGGAATTGAATGAAGCATTCTACATGACCTTTTTGAGAAGCAATCTCTTTGAAACAATAATCACACTTACTCATTATCTCGCTCCTTTGTTTCTTCTTTTTCTGAACTGGCTAGAAGTAAAATAGCCCTAGCTACCTTGTTATGCAGATAAATAAGTTAAAGCTTGGGAAACTATTTTCTGAATTAAACCTCCATAGTTAGCTTATCTTTGAAATATGATAAAAGACAAAAAATGTTAATTTATCGATTAGTTTGACCAGAATAAAAGTGCTTAGAGGAGTTTGGATTGGGGTCATCCAAGATTATTTATAGATATAGATTATCGCTAAATAATTAATACTCTTAAGGGCTTTCAGAAAATAGCTTTCACATCGCTTAATTATTTATTTCATCTACATTGGAATGTATAAGGTGGTTAATTCAAAATGTCTAAAAAAAGGATATAATGGGGAGTCTAACGTCCTTAAAAATACAAGTTGACCATAATGGGCGAATTCATACCCTAACGAACAATACGGCTACGTGGAAATTCATGACGCCAATCCAAGCCATTGACTTTGTTGAGACGTATAACGGTCTTTTAGCAGAAACGTCGGAAGGATTGACGTCCTTAAAAATGCAAGTTGATTGTAATGGACGGGTACATTCCTGTTCTAACGTTAATTAAATTTGATCCTAAACCCCACACCAGTATTATCCTGAATAAGTACAAAGATAACTAACGGTTCTGTAGCGTACTTACGTTTATAGGCCTTGTCTGAATCCTATATCCACGGTCATTACAGGGATTACTTTTCTCAAAATCATTAGACAGTTGTGACTCTCTGGAAGTGGAATTGTAGCTAGCTAGATAGTATAATTAACGTAACTTTAAGATGTTGAAATGTTTTGCGCGTACGCATTCTTGGGTAACGTACGCGCATGAACTTACAAAGTAACTCTAAAATCTCCTTTTTAATACGACTAGCACGCGCTGATGTCACTCTTCAAACAAGTTATGCGGTTACAGCGTTCACAGATACAACCACAGCGAAATATGAGTTGAAGCATCTTAAGGAAAGGAATATAGCCCATACATCAGATCATGTTATTTTACAGATTTAATACTGTGCATTACTATATGTAGTACAGTGTAGTACGTTCTATATCGTCGATATATGTTAAGAGAAGTTTGTTTCTATGACTGATTCTCTGGATACTAGTTCATCTAAAAGTAGTACAGGACTTACCAGTACTCCAATGTGCGCGCGTGACATTAAGATGAGGTAGACAGCCTTTGAAGGGATTGGATAAATGATTGAAGCAGTTATTCTTCTAATTGTGATTGTCGCAACAATGACTATATTGCTTTTGACTGGTAGAGAAAAATTAAAGATAAAATCGCTCTAGGCGATACAACTGGCTGCGACAAATCCAATGTTGCCAAACGATACTTGCACTCTAAGGGTAAGCCTTCAACTACCGTTGTTGTTGGTAGCTTAATCATGTATGCCATTATTATAACTATAATGATCATTATAGCGAAGGCGATAAATTAGCGTACAATAACGAAAGAGAGAATGCAGCTTACACACATAAACGGTGTTTTCACGTTAAATGCATTAAACTACCTAAATCTATTATGTAAGTATATTTCTTTACCTTTGATAACCCTTTGGAAGTGCTAGTCAGGATCTATAAAAATAACCATAGAGATTGGAAACACCTCAGTTACAATTAAAATTTCTAGAAGATTTCCTTGCTGACTATACAAAGGTTTAGGATGCATTTTTTGTGTTGTCTTCGTTACAGTCACATTATAAGCTCCAGTTTTAATGACAGGTATTATTGTGAAGAAGTCACCAAGAACGTTCCAGGAGTATATCGTATCCGTGAAATTGTTGGAGTCACCGACAATATCGACTTCAAAGTCATCTTGACCTTCATCGGAGCAGATGATGATTTCAAGCCAGGGCCAGGTCATTCCTGTGCTCCACGTCCCTCCGTTGTAGTTAAAGGGATTCGTGCCAGAGGGAAAGACATTTCCCCTTGTTGTTGTGACTTCGATATGGAAGACATCTAATTCAGGTTGATCTGGGTTTTCCACGATTATTGAGAGGGTTAAATTTTCGATCGTTGCTTGGTCTGATGGATTGAGTTGGAGGGGAAGATCATGTAGATTTAATGCAGCGGACACATTCTGCGACGTAAAAACGTTGGTTCTCTGTAAGTCCATGCTTGTGACCCAGATTCGAGAAATGTTTACAGTTATCGAACCTATGTTGACTAGTTTCACATGGATGTTATTACTTTCATCGCGTCCAAAAGCGTAGGCGGTTAAGTCTTCCATGCTGCGTTCTTGATCGGCTATGCCCATGTTGACGACGGTTGTATCGTAGTAGTTGTCGACGGTATTCATGTATATGAAAAGAGGAACGATGGTTGTGAAGAGGATGCCCAACATTAAGAGCACACCTAGGACTGTGGATACTCCTCTCCTAATGCTGTAATGGGGTGCGGATTGAATCATAGAAATTTAGTCCCACTACTTTTTATACGTTCAACGGTTACGCATAAATCGTTTATGAACTGATAAGCTATACTAGAGCTATCTATTTTTGTTTAGTGCACGCGCTAGTTTATTCAACTACATGTGAATGGAGAACAACATCGTAAGCTAGCTTTCTGATTAAAAACATCCCGTTAGCTAACCAATAACGATTGGAAACCCTTCCCCCATGCCTCAATCGGTGTTTAATAAGATGCAGGTAAACGCTTTGTTTAGGATTGATGGTCAAGGTGGGGAGAGTTACACTGATTTTTCGACGGTTGTCATTAGTGGAAATCGAACGGTTATACATGCTGTTTCGACCAGCGTTGAGTGTTCCCCTATTGTGAGAGGCTTTTTAGGGGTTATGCTAGTCTGGAGTAGGGAGTCTCCAGTCATGATGATGCGTGATCTCCCTTTACCCCTTGACGCGATGAATCTTTTGGCTAACGTGCATTGTAGAGCTGAGCTGGAGTGGTTAGAGGAGAGATTGAAGATGGTGCAGGATCAAGTCTCTCTTGCTAGCTAGCTTAGTCTTCATAGATTTCCATTTTAAGAAGTTTCATTGGACTTGGGAGGGTACAGGTTATTGCTTGAAGTCTTCTTGTACAAAATCTTCGTATATTTGAGAACAACATTGAGTAGAGTACTTCAATTGTATATTCATTGACTCAGCTAAATCCATCGCCTCTGCAACTGGATATGCGATGGCGTTGATTCCGGCTCGAACAGCCAGTACATCCGTTTTCCGTCTATGTGCTCCCTTTGGCCGCATACAGCCCAAGGCGATCGGGATGTCAGGCATCATAAGCCGAGCCTTCGCTAGGACCCAGGCAATGTCTTCCGCAGGAGGCGGTAAAACATCGGCTATAAGCGTCTCCTTCAACGGCGTCAATGCGATGATAACTACGCCATGGGGATTGTGTCTAGAAATCATCTCCAAGGCCCCTAACTCACCTTTCAAAGTTCCGTAGTGTAAGCCAACTAGTACATGGGGCACGAAGGGTATGCCTGCTTCGGAGAGGGCTTTAAGCGAGATCTCGTATGCGTCAATGCTCACATTCAGGTTGTAGAGTTCTTCAATTGTTTCTTGCGACCCGATAATGTCTAGTAAGGCTGCGTCAATCCGGGCATCAGCTAATGCCTTCGCCATTTCGTCGTCTACGAGTCCCGTGTGAATGACAAGGGTTAATCCTAATTCATCTTTTATTTGTTTAATGACGGGAAGGAACCGGTGAAGGGGCACGGATCCATCGGACTGACATCCACCGCTTATGAGGCATCCTCGACCTCCCTTCGCCTTAATTTTTTGGCAGACCTCAAGTAACGTCTCTGGGGTCGTTGCGGGAATCATGGTGCCAAGGACACGTCCATCGCAATGCTTGCACTTGAGGGCGCAGGCTGTTCCTGTTATAGAGATTGATGGGAAATCCCAGGGAGAAGCGTGAAAGTGGGTGTTTGTATAGGGGGCGAAGCTAGGTGCGTAAAACACAATTTTTTTTCCGAAATTTTTCCAACTTAGTTGTCTTGACGCTTCCAACAACATATCTAAGTTCTCGACCATTTTATTCCGTCAACGGTTATCCATTGTGTAAATAACCTATAAACATGGTGTCTAAAGGCTCAGGTTTTAGACGTCGGTTGAAAGCTTTCCTGTGGTATTCCAAAATATTTTAAGGTGGGGACATTGAAGAAGAGTGTAGCGTGTTTTTTGATGTTGAGGAAAGTATTGGTTCTCGACGCAAGCGCCTTTGTTATGGGTTATGACCCTCTTTCGATAAGCGAGAAGCAGGTTACAACGCCTTTAATTGGAAACGAGTTGAGAATTAAAAATGTTATCTGGCTTCGTTTTAAGATGGCATGTGACTTAGGTAAATTGGAGTTGCTTTCTCCATCTTCACATGTATTGAAGCTTATTGAGGAGTTGTCTAGGAAGACTGGAGACTTTGGAAGGCTTTCGCAGGTAGATATAGAAGTATTGGCTGTAGCAGAAGAGCTGAGGCAGAAGGGGTTTTCCCCCATTATTGTCAGCGATGACTACTCAATTCAAAACGTAGCGGATCAGTTAAAACTGGAATACACTTCTCTTTCAACTTTTGGAATCCGTCAGCGCTTCCAATGGATACCGTATTGTCCTGGGTGCCACAGAAGATATCCAGTAACTTCATCCATGAAACAATGTAGCATTTGTGGAACTCCTCTTAAAAGAAGGCCTCGGAAGAAGGCTTTGACAAGAAAGAACTCACAATAATGGGATAAAAAAAGGTTCTTTCTCATATTCGTTGAAGTGTCGTTGGAAGCGTTTATGGATTTAAAGTTCGTATTTCAGTAGTTCTTTAGCTTAAATGGCTTCAGAACTCATAGAGGTCGTCATCAATCAGTACTCTTCTATTCTTCATCAGCCAATAAAACAAGGGTTTAATGCGACTAATGAATTATTCGTTTCCTTCCAACTCTTCCAAAACGGCTGCGACCAATAGTGGAAAGATGATAGTAGCGTCCCCGATGACTGATACCAGCTTGTCTGCGGATTTCACTTTTTTCCACGAAATGGCCTCCTCCAGGGGAGCTCCACTGAAGCTTCCGCCTTCAGGCCGATCCAGCGTAATTTGGACTGCGGCATCAACGCCCTCTCGCAAAGTATTTGCGCCTAGAGCATGGTGTTTTGGCAGGCCACCGCCAAGAATGATGACCCCCACTTTTTTCGCGTCAAATACAATGTTGGAGAGCTGATTTAAATCAGCGATGGAATCAATTTCCAAGTGGTTAAGCTGATTGTAAGTCCAGAGGTGGATGCCCAACATAGAATCCAGGATACCCGGAGAAAACATAGGCACATCGTGGTTAGACGCCTTCTTCAAGACGGATTCCTCATCAGTCATGAACCTCCCTATCTCTAAAAGTAGTTCACTGATAGATAATCGGTTTAAACCCTTTGCAGAGAGGTGGTTGAAGATTTGATACATAGTATTCTCCAATGCCTCAAAGCCCTTTTGCTCAAAGTAGATGTCTCCAGCCCGCCCGATGCCCTTTTTCATAAGTTGTACGTCATCGCCGTAAAAGGAGCCCCTTATACCCTTGAAGCCGATGCCCTCAATAACGTCGTGGACGACGTTTGCGCCACTCGTTACGATGACATCAACGTATTCCTTGTCCAAGAGGGCGCCAATAACGCGTCGCAAGCCTCCAGGAATCATAGGTCCAGCCAGGGTCAGGAAGACTGTGTAGGCGGGGTCTCTAAACATTTCAGCTATGATGGAAACGGCTTTTGCAACTCTTCCCGCACCCAAGACGCCGCTTTTATTCATCTCCGAGACTAGTTGACCGACTGTCATTTTAGACATCACTTTCATCTGATCAACGTCTTTCAAACCAACTCAAACCTCCACTTTAAGCCAGATACGTTTAATAATCCTCCACATTATTAAAGACAGTTCAATCACACACCAGACTCTTCTAGGAAGTTGCTGAAATAAATGAAGCTCAGCGATATCGTAAAAGGAATGGATAAAACGGAACTCCTTTATCTTAAAGAAACCTATGCAAAGACATTCCAAGGACGTGTGCTACGAGTCGAGTTTGAGGGAAAAAAGAATGTGTACCTCGTCCTTGACAAAACCATTTTCCACCCAAAAGGTGGAGGTCAACCCACTGATAAGGGACATCTATCTGAACAGAACTGCGAAGTTAACATCAAAAAAGCCTTGTATGTTGGAGGCGTCGTAGTCCACTGGGGTAGAATGCTTCAGGGTAGAATAAGCGAAGGGCCTGTTTTTGGCGAAATTGATTGGGAGAGACGATATTGGTACATGAAACGTCACACTGCAGGCCATCTACTGGACCACTGTTTAACCGTTTTAACGGGAAAGCCTGTGAAAACAACGGGATCATGGCTTGAAAACCCTTGCTACGTGGGATACGCGGGAAGTCCTCCGTCAGCAAGTTGCTTGGAGAGTGCTGAAGAAATGGCTAACGAAATGATTTCGAAGGATGCTGCGGTAAACATTGAAAGCATCTCCTACAAGGGACT
>JAZFSF010000134.1:0-12709 GCA_036446055.1 Bathyarchaeia archaeon
ATATGGTCTTTACCAGCGACTCTACTGCAGGCGTCGAGGATGACGCGGTGCACTCCTTTTTCCGTCATATCGTTCTCTCAGGTACTTCATGCCTCCTCAACGAAATAAGTCTATTTATTTCTATGAATGGTTTCATGGAATTACTGTGAGTGCCACTGCGGCTACTAAGGGAATCAGGATGTTGTCGTTGATGGGTAATGGAATGGTTTCCACTATCATGCCGATGATTGATGCTGCTATGGCTTTGGAAGGAGATACAAAGAGAAGGGAGGCCGCAGCTGACAGAAGTATACCCGCTACTGTTCCTTCAAGTTTCTTAGTCTTGTTGTGGGGTAACACCCGTCTTCCGAATTTCTTTCCCACTAGTCGAGCGGTTCCGTCTCCAAGGGTGAGTATGGTAATGGCGGCGAATCCAGTTCGGGGGGGATAAAGGGTGAGAGCGATGAATATACTGAGGGCGAAGAGGGTGGGGGAAGTCGCAAAACCCCATTGTTCTTCGCCCACCGCTACTTTATTTGTTATGGTGGTGAAGGGGGGGAAGCTGATGCCGAGGCCACGCGCTAGTTCCGAGAAGGCATAGATGACAGCAGTTGCAAGGATAACTGCCGCTAAGACGTATCGGTTGACGTTAAAGAAGTAGCAGAGGAGGGGAATGAGAAAGCTACCCATGTGGATGACTTCTCTGAGTACGTCATTTCGGGTATATGACACGGTTCGCGATTTCACTGGAGTCTCAAGAAACGGGATGATTTCGAGGAGGCTTCCACTCACTGCATAATCGCATTTTGTCACCAAAAGCGCGTCGGGATTATATCCAATCGTTTTCGCGACCAAGGGAAACATAGAAAGGTTGTTTCGATCATCTGCTATCACTAAACAATTACGTCGTAGATAATTGTTTTCCTTGAGTATACGTTCCAAAATCTTAGCCTTTCCTTTGACTTGGATGGCGACACCCCCAATCTTTCCCGTGACCTCGCCGTCGACCACCTCCATTTCAATGCCGTAAGCGTAGTCCGCGCCTAATCGCGTGGCCAATTCTTCAACAAGGAAACCAGGAATGCCTGAACTGATCAGAGCGATATGATATCCTGTCTCTTTGAGTCGTTGAAACACCTGCGTTACCCCTGGGATGAGGGGAATTGACTGCATGGTTTGATGGAACTCGTCTTGAGGCACTCCTTCGAAGAGGCGATAAATCGCTTTGAGGGCTCTTCCCAGAGTGAAAAAGCCGATTTCATAGAGGAACCCCAAAAAGATGATGTGAAAAATCCGGGGGACACCTAATTGCTTCGAGGTTTGTAGAAAGAGATAAAGCCTTTTAGGTATGATTATTCCTTCAACATCTAAGACGGCTAACCGACGTTCATCCGAATGGTCACGCGCCAATAATAGGATACCTCGACTTGATAGAAAGTTGACTTCAGGAAAGCAATAAATATTTGGTTTTGATGATACTTTGAATACGTACTTCATGCGGCTGTGATCTAGACTGGTTCAGGATTGAAGCCTTCCAAGCTTCCAACCCGGGTTCAAATCCCGGCAGCCGCACCAACCACAGAATGAATTTATACTATTGCATCTGATTGACTTTTTATTTTAACTTAACATAGCGGTTAAAGTCTGAGAGGTTTAAATGAATGGAAAAGAGTCTTTAGTTTACTTTACTTTGCTCTTTCTAACTCTTCTACAGCCTCCGGGTTTCTAAGAGTTGATATGTCTCCTGGAGATTCTCCAATAGCTTTCGCTCGCACTATTCGTCGCATTATTTTACCGCTTCTGGTTTTTGGCACGTCCTTGACGAACCAGATTTCGTCAGGTCTTGCTATCTTTCCTATTTCGTTGCCTACATGCTGCATAAGCTGAGTTCTTAACATGTCACTGTGATCAATTCCTTCTCTTAAAACAACGTAAACACAGATTGACTCTCCCTTAATGGGATGAGGCTTTCCGATAGCTGCTGCTTCAGCTACGTTTGGATGGCTAACTAAGGCGGACTCTATTTCTGAGTTACTTATTCTATGGCCTGAGATCTTGAGGACATCATCCGCTCTCCCTTGAATCCAAAAACATCCGTCTTCATCCACTCTAGCGATATCGCCAGCAAGATAGACTCCTGAAAATTTGCTCCAATAGATGTTTTTATATCGTTCTGGGGCATTGTAGAGTCCTCTTAGCATACTCGGCCAGGGTGTGGATAAGACTAGTTCTCCTCCTGACTGAAGGATTGGTTCTCCCTTTTCATTGAATACTTCTGCTGAAAACCCTGGTAAGGGTCTTGTTGCTGCTCCTGGTTTAAGGTGTGTGATAGGTAAAGGCGCGATGACAAAACTTCCAGTTTCGGTCTGCCACCAAGTATCCATTATTTGACAGCGTTCTGCTCCAATATGCGTATAGTACCAAATCCATGCTTCAGGATTAATGGGTTCACCAACGCTTCCCAGAAGACGTAAAGAGCTTAGGTCGTGCTGTTTCGCCCATCTTTCACCGTACCTCATATGCATTCTAATAGCTGTAGGAGAGGTGTATAGAACTGTTACACCGTATTTTTCGATTATTGACCACCATCGATTTGGCTTAGGATAGTCAGGAGCTCCTTCATATATGATTGAGGTCACACCAAGAATCAGTGGGGCGTATACTATGTAGCTATGGCCTGTTACCCATCCTATGTCGGCAGCGCACCACCAAACATCTTCGTCCTTGAGGTCAAAAACCCAGTTGAGGGTGGTTGCTGTTCCCACAGCATAGCCTCCATGCGCGTGAATCACTCCTTTAGGTCTTCCAGTAGTTCCAGAAGTGTAAAGCAGGTAAAGAGTATCGTTTGCATCCATTTTTTCTGTAGTACAGGTATTTGGTTGATGAGCAGTAACTTCGTGCCACCAGAGATCTCTATCCCCATTCCACGGCACATCTTGACCTGTACGTTTGAAGACGATGACGTGTCTCACGGTTGGAGCCCATTCCAACGCTTCATCGGTCTGTTTCTTTAAAGGAATTTCTTTTCCTCTTCTGTAGAAGCCGTCACAAGTAATTACTACCTGTACTCGAGCATCGTTCACTCTTTCTCGTAATGCCTTGGCGCTGAATCCTGAAAAAACTACGCTGTGAATGGCTCCGATCTTTGCGCAAGCTAACATAGCAATTGGAAGTTCAGGGATCATGGGCATATAGATGCCAACCTTATCTTTCTTTTTTACACCAATATCTTTCAGTGCATTGGCTAGTTTGTTTACCTCAACGAAAAGATCCCTATACGTGAGTTTTTTAACATCTCCACGTTCCCCTTCAAAGATATACGCAACTTTATTCTTTCGCCAACTCTCAACATGTCTGTCCAAAGCGTCGTGTACAATATTGTATTTGGCGCCTATAAACCACTTAGCCCATGGAGGACTCCAGTCTAAAACCTTCTCATAGGGTTGGTACCACTCTAAAAACTCCTCAGCCATCGCACCCCAAAACCACTCAAGATTTTTCGCTTTTTCAATAAGTTCATCGTAGTCCTTTATCCCTTGAGTGTTCATCCACTTCTTCACATTTGATTGTTCGACTAACTTCTTTGAAGGCTTGAATACCCTCTTTTCTTTCAGTAAGACTTCTATTGTAGATTTATCTGAAGCCAAGAAAACCCCTCTTTGCATCGCTAATCATAGTATATATAATATATATTGTATTCTTCTCAAATAAAAACATTCAAACTAACTAGCAAAAATTGGTTAATCAGCTCAAAGTGTTGTACTCGATTTGGAACCGTTGGGTGTAGAAGAGAGCCAGCTAGAGAAGGCAATAGGGTACGTTTCTGAAAAGCGTCGTGCATATCGCACCGCTTCTAGGGGGATCAAACGTGATATCTCTCAACTCCATCAACACCTAATTTAACAAAATTTTAAATCATTAATGAGAACACGTGGGCTGAAAAAATCTTTATACTATCATCAGCAAACTTTTTTAGATTTACGCACTCAGAAACTCTATGTTACTTCGTTTTGTGTGTAATATGTATTGCTTTTTACTTGTAGCTAGCTTAAATTCGCTAAAAGGGTGGATGCGTATTCTCCTTTCTTCAGCGTAAAACGGAGGACTGCTAAGCCATCGATAGCTTTCTGTGTCGTAAAGTCCTTAGTTGTCAGGAAGGTTTGTCTAGTTATGGGAGCAGTTTGTAGTTCTGGCATTGTAGGCGTGGCAAATCCAGGAATCGTCAATGATTCCGTGACCTGATTTTCCTGAATGGCTTGCTTAAGTTGTTCATTAAAAAGGTTGGATTGATAGGCGTGGACGTAGATTCGCAATATTTTTTTCGGAATCTTCCGTAACGCACCGGCAAAGTCGTTTGGATGTTTTTCCAGATGTCGCAGCATCTTCTTCTCATACCAAAACACTTTAGGGATGTTCTCAATCCCTCCTTCCGAGAGATAACTCATTACTTTCGCCAGGATTGCATCAACTCCACGCCTGAGATCGCTGTCCTTTATAGCTCTTCCCGCCTCTACGTTTCCACCCCCAAATCTCTGGGGACCGAAGTAGTTGGGAACGCCTTGAGACGTAACTTCCTGCGTAAAATGATTCAAGATATCAGCAATTTCCTTTTGTTTCTTGGGAATGTCTCGTATGGTGATTGTGAAGCGGTTTCCCACGGCGTATCCCAAGTTTATCCGCTCATCAGCGTACTCAAATTCTTTGAGAAACATCTCGTGAAGTCTCAAATGAGCCATCACGTCAGCCCTACCTTTCCAGAGAGAGACTCGTTGAGCTGTTATGGCGCGCTTATCTTTCATACCGGAGAAGCCGAAGCGCTTCAAGGACACCCCCACTCTCCTGCGTATATAATTTAAAGCGCGTATGGTATCCCAATTCTCCTTAATGAGGGTAAAATGGAGATACTCCTTTTGCTCCTCTAACGTGTTGTTCCATTGATCTCCAATCTTTTTTGAGATGGGCTGGCTGATGTCACATATGTTGTTCTCCCATACCTCCTCAACAATAAAGTCTCGGGGGAGAACTCGCAGGTTTCCCCCTAGTTTAAAGGGGGTCTCTCTTGTCACGCGAGGGTTTTCGTCTTCCTCCCACAGCTTGCTCACAGGGAACTCCTCCTCTCTTTTCGATGACAAGTAATAGATGAGGTGGAGGATAAAGTTCTCTTTTCTCTTGAGTATATTCTTAATTCACTCATGGGGATGTGTCCGTGGCTTGTTTCGATGAGGCGTATTTTTAGGTCATTCCCTTCCTTAGGTTCTTGTGGATCTCTTGTTGACTACATTAAGCGCCTCATGGTGGTGTTTTTGGTATCTGTTACTTTAAGAGCCTTGACGCATTTAGAAATAAAATTACGTCGGGTAATGCATGTACCGCTGCAGCCATGATAGGAGATAAGATACCTACGGACGCGAGGGTTATTCCTAGGACATTGAAGATGATGCTGGCTCCGATGTTTTCTTTAATGTTTGTAACGGCTCGCTTGCCGATACGTATCGCTTGGGCAATGTTTCGAAAATCATCAGTCATCAACACCACATCCGCTGTTTCAATTGCTACATCGCTTCCAGCTACGCCCATGGCTACTCCCACGCTGGCTTCAGTGATGGCTGGTGCATCGTTGACGCCATCACCTACCATTAAAACCGTTTTACCCTGCTTGACGAGGTCACGAACTGCCTCTACCTTGTCCTGAGGAAGCATCTCAGCCATGACCTCGTTAACTCCAACCTGCTTTGCAATGGCTTTAGCAGCACGCTTCGTGTCTCCCGTCATCATGATGAAGTCCTGGATACCCAAAAGTCTTAATTCCTTCAAACCTTCAACGGTTTCCTTTCTAACAACATCAGCTACGCTGATGACTCCGCAGACATGGTGGTCGTGGGCGATGATCATCGTGGTCTTTCCCTCGTCTTCTCGCTCCCTCATATACTCCTCTACAGTCCTTGGAACGTCTAGATCGTTGTCCGTCATTAGCTCCCTGTTTCCCATAATTATCGTTGTATCCACATATTCGCAGATCACGCCCTTGCCCGCAATGATTTGACAGCTTTGGTGAACGGGCACAGTCACGTTGTACTCTAAGGCCTTTCTTGCCACAGCGTCGGCAAGATGGTGCTCGGAATGAAGTTCAGCGATCGCTGCAAATGTGATGATGTCCCTGTCATCGTGGTCATCAAAGCCCTTGACGTCCGTTACCTGTGGTTCACCTAGAGTGAGGGTTCCCGTTTTATCGAAGACCACTGTGGTTACTCGACTCAATTCTTCAAGGTAGACGCCACCTTTGATGATGATGCCTCTTTTCGCCGCCTTACCGACGCTTGCCACGACGGCAAGGGGAGTCGCTATCGCCACCGCACAGGGACAGGCTACTACGATAACGGAAACCGCGGACACGACGCTTTGCGAGAGTATGGCAACTACGGCTGCGAGAAGTAAGACGAGGGGTACAAAGCGGGATGCGAAGCTGTCGGCAAACCTTTGAACGGGAGCCTTTGAAGATTCCGCCTCTTCGACAAGTTTGATGATTCGTCCCAGAGTCGTATCCTCGCCGATGGTCATCGCCTCAACTTCTAGAAACCCTCGTTGAGTCACCGTTCCAGCGAAGACCTCACTTCCAATCATCTTCTCCACTGGGATGGACTCCCCCGTTATGGGTGCCTGATTGACGAGGGCGTTTCCGTCCACAACAGGACCATCAACGGGAATTCTCTCACCGGGACGAATGACGACTATGTCGCCCTTCGTTATGGCCTCAATGGCCATCTCCACGACTTCACCGTCTCGCTTGACACGGGCCGTCTTAGGAGTAAAGGCGACCAAGTCCTCAATTGCCCGCCGACTTCGGTCGACGGTGAACTCCTCAATGAATTCAGATGACAAGGTGAAAAACACGATGATCATTGAAGCGAGGGCTTCACCCACAGCTAGAGACGCGGCGATACCAATCGTCATCGCCACTTCCATGGTGATTGACCTCGACGTTACAGCAGAGTACGCTTCTTTGAAGATGGGTATCCCCGCCACCACAATAGTTAACGCTACGAGGGGATCCAAAGGAAAGGGACTGTGCCATAGACCGAGTAGATTGACTAGAATCACTAGACCCACAGAGGTCAGGCGCAGAACGTCTTTTGTCTTGTCTTTCAATAGGAGATCTCCACAATAGCACGTTTCACACTGATTTCAGCGACGAAGGAATATTAAGTTAGTGCTAACAAACCGCTGATATTTAATAATATTTAATAATATCATCCTCTATACTTATTAAATGAAATCAAATGCCCATCGTAAGCATGTCACTGACAAATGATTTGTTGAGGAAGCTAGATGCGTTAATCGCGGATAGGAGTTATTCAAGTCGTTCTGAAGCCATCCGAGACGCCATCAGAGCATCCCTTTCCGAGTATGAGTTAAGTCGACTGGACAGGGGAATGGTTGCTGCAACCATCACTATCATCAGCGAATACGTGAGGCGAGATGTAGACGAAAGGCTGATGCGACTCCGCCACGAGTATAATGACTTGGTTACAGGTAATATGCACATTCATCTCGGAAGAAATTACTGCCTCGAGGTCTTCATTGCCCAAGGCGCCGTAGAGGCTGTCCTTAATTTCGTTGGTAGAGTCCGAGCGATACGCGGAATCCAACAAGTAAAATACACCGTGGTTCCAATCGCAAATTGAACGATAGAGTCACGTAAAGCGATTATCACTTTACCCGAGACTTTCCACGGTTTCGATTATTATCCGTCCTCCTTCCGTCTCCGCCAACTCTTTGAGTCGAGAAGTAACCTCTTCCCGTCGAGTCGTACACTCTTCTTCACTGGCTCCCCACACGAGGATGTCAACCCGTATACCGTGCATCTGTGCTGGTTCTTTCTCGTGATTTGGAGGTCTTGAATGTGTCTTGATATAGACTTCTGGGAACAGATTGCGAAGTTTGCTTAGGATTGAGAAGGTACTGTAGTAGGGCATCAGTATTTGTAGTTTTATAGCCGAAGCCCGTTTAAAAGTGGTCTCTGCGATCAGGGGCAGCACAAAGCGTTTGAACATGGGCTTCATCTCCTTAGGTATTCCCGGGAGGGCTACGAGAATCGTGCTCCCAACACTCATTTTTACTCCCGGTGCAAGGCCTAAGGAGTTATCTAGGGGGTCAGCGCCTTCAACTGAACGCGCCATCTTTTTACGACGCTCGGTCAAGTCTATCGAGGCCTCCCGACAATTTGACGCAAGCATTTTCAGAGCTCTCGGGTCATAGAACACCTTTTTGCCAGCGACTTTTGCCAACGCTTCAATGGTTAAATCGTCATTGCTTGGACCTAAACCTCCCGTAATTACAATCAAGTCCCTCGCCTCCAATAGGCCTCCCTCAATAGCTTTCACGATGTCCTCGACGTTGTCACCTACACAGGAGACACGTCGCACCCGAGCACCTTGCTCCGTGGACTGTTTTGCTATCCATGACGCGTTTGTATCGACTAATTGACCGAAGATAATTTCGTCTCCCGTAGAAATAATTTCTACCTCGTAAACCCGTTGCAACCGCTTTCACCTCTATCTTAAAAACACCGTTGTTTCATCTATTTATTGTTGAATTGGAATAAATTATTTGTTTAACGAACACTTCCTTATATGTTAAGTGATGCTCCAGCAAAAAAATGAGGATAAGGAAAAGGGTTCGTCACAATGATTCGGTCCTTCCAAAACGTTAGTAATGTCGTTACTGCGATTGTGTATTATCCTTAGAGAATTCGAAAATGATACAAGTGGTTTATCGTGTTCTTTTGTCTTCAGTAGAATTTGGGATGTTTGATATCTGAAAAAGACCGTTTTTCCTTCACCTCAAGAATATCGTTATGTAGAAAGAGGATAATCAAATGATTGATGGCTTCTTTAGTCGAAAAGAGATGATGTAAACAGATTTGAAAAGCACTCTATAGAAATCCTTTTTTAGGCTTTTCTTCCATCGTTTTTTCTCAAAAGAGGGATTTGGGTCTAAACGCTCTTATTTCATTGTCCCATTAGCCACATAGAAGCGATTGCCAAGATAACTCCGAGGAGTTCTTGTATCGTATACGTTTCGCGAAACAGAAGATAACCTGTCCCGATGGAAAACACGATTCCCAACGGTGTGAGGATACTCCAGACGATACCATATTTTCCCTTGCTTAAGGGACTCATGATCATCACTCTGGATACAAAATTGATAATGAGGCTCACGAAAATTATCCATCCAAATTTTGAAGTGAATGCTTTTTCAAAAAATTCTCGGGTGAAAAAGGACTCAAATGATAATTCTCCGAACCCGTCGGTTCCGATCTTGAATAAGTAGTTTCCTAGATTACCTATTAGCGCAATTGTTAATATTTCCATCCAGATATTCACGGTTCTGCGGACTCCTAATGTGAAAAGTGTGTTTTATTTGTTGATTAAAGTTTTAACTATTAATGGAGAGATTATAAGTGTTATTTACTTCGTTTCCCTCCTAGTTGAGGGGTTAGCTGACCTAAAACTTGTAGCTGTCCTCAACTCACAGATACCTCGGTTGGTTGTCTGGTTAGTGGAAGGACCTAGTGATATGATTTGCAGTGAATCTTAATATACTCAGTGTATTAGATTTTTAGCTACGAGTGATCATAATGAAGCGAGCACTGATAACTGGGATAACTGGGCAGGATGGAGCGTATTTAGCGAAGTTCCTCTTAAAAAAGGGTTATCAGGTATTTGGGACCTTCAGGCGAACGTCCACGCCCAACTTTTGGCGTCTTCAAGAAGTAGAGGTCTTTGATCAAGTGGATCTCATTCCCGCCGACTTAATCGACTCGGCTTCCATCGCAGAAGCAATAACCGTGGCAGAACCTGACGAAGTGTATCATCTAGCGGCTCAAAGTTTTGTCGGAGCCTCCTTTGAACAGCCCATCGGGACAGGAAACGTGACAGGGCTTGGGGTGACGCGGGTTTTAGAGGTAATTCGCTTGCTTAATAAAGACATCAAATTTTATCAAGCGTCCACTAGTGAACTTTATGGCAATGGTAATGCGCATCCTCAGAGAGAAGAGTCCTCCTTCATGCCCCAGAGTCCGTACTCTGCTGCGAAACTATACGGATACTGGATTACGCGTATCTATCGTGAAGCCTACGACATCTTTGCATGTAATGGTGTCCTCTTCAACCATGAGTCTCCTTTACGGGGACTAGAATTTGTGACGCGAAAGATTTCTAATGGTGTGGCTCGAATCGTCATCGGCATGGATAAGACATTGCCTTTAGGCAATTTAGAGGCGAGAAGAGATTGGGGGTACGCTCCAGAATATGTTGAATCCATGTGGTTGATGATGCAGCAGGATACGCCCGACGATTATGTAATAGCTACAAATGAAGCCTGTACCGTTCAAGAGTTTGCGGAGAAAGCGTTCGAAATCGCTGGATTAAACTGGGAAAAATATGTTAGTGTGGATAAACGCTTCATCCGACCTTTGGACGTTAATTATCTTCAGGGAGACTACAGCAAGGCCCAGGAAAAACTTGGGTGGGAGCCGAAGGCGAAGTTTGATCGCCTCGTGGAGATCATGGTTAAGGCTGACATCGATCGATGGGACAAATGGCTTAACGGAGAACGATTCCCCTGGGATGCCCCTCATTATCCCGCTGAAACGAGAATCTTGACACGATCCTTAAGGATGTAGATACTTATGATTCCAGTTTACGAGCCCTCGTTGGGTGAAGAGGAGGTCGAAAACGTGTTACGTGCGGTGAAGAGTGGTTGGGTCAGCTCGAAGGGGAAGTATATTCCCGAATTCGAAGACGCTTTCAGCCAATACTGCAACGTTGCCCAGGGGATTGCTTGCTCAAATGGTACCACTGCTCTTCATCTCGCTCTGACGGCTTTGGGCATTCATAAGGGAGATGAAGTCCTCGTACCCACCCTAACCTTCGTGTCCACTGCTAACGTCGTCCTCTTCACCGGGGCCACACCTGTCTTCGTAGATGCGGATCCCACGTATTGGTGCATCGACCCCCAGAAAATCGAGGACGCGATTAGTAAGCGAACTAAGGCCATCATTCCCGTACACCTCTATGGTAACCCTTGCGATATGAGAGCAATCATGAAGATAGCCCACGATCACGGTCTCTACGTGGTTGAAGATGCCGCTGAATCCCACGGAGCGCTCTGTCGCGACAAAATGACTGGTTCTTTTGGAGACATAAGCTGTTTTTCGTTTTATGGGAACAAGATTATAACGACGGGCGAGGGAGGGATGTGCTTGACCAACAACGAGCAACTGGCTGACGCAATGAGACGACTGCGCGACCACGGCATGGACCCAAACAAGAAGTATTGGCATGATAGACTTGGATTCAACTATCGAATGACTAATCTTCAGGCGGCGATAGGGGTTGCTCAGGTAAAAAAGTTGAAGGGGTTAATCGAGAAGAAGCGGCAGATTGCTACGTGGTATAGAACGGAGTTGGAAGACCTAGCGAGGAAAAACCTTATAACACGGCACCCAGAAACGGGTTGGGCGAAGAATGTCTATTGGATGTACTCTCTCCTTCTCAAAGAACGCTTCCCCCTCCCTAGAGACGAAATAATCACGAAGTTGAAAATTGAAGGCATTGAAACAAGACCCTTCTTCTACCCCATACACACCTTTCCATGGTATAATAAAGGCGAAACGTTCCCCATTGCAGAATCGCTATCTCGAGCAGGAATAAATCTGCCGTCCTCAGCAAACCTCAGGAAAAAAGACGTACAAACGATCGCTGATAAACTACGGTCTTTAGTCTGAACTCATGCGTCACCTCTTTTTTCACTGTCGTCAGAGAGAAAAACAGATCTTCTATTGAGCTGGGTGAAAGAAACAGTCTTAATCCACTATAACAATAACAGACATCCAACGTGCACACCACCAGTAACACGAGATTGCCACAGCGTTTAATCGGGGAAACAGCAACTGATTTCCCTTATGTATTTGTAATAACGGGACACAAATTGGTCTTCAACACGTCAAGACTCTACACGGTACACGCTCATAGTGCCAAATGTTTGAAGAAGGCGACATCTTTCTGCAATGACTTTCTTCAAGGTTCCTTCGTAGTCAGGAAAATACGTCTCCAAGAAGGCTTCACCGTTGAAGACGAGGATTGTAGCTTGCGATAGGAGTGCTGAAAACTCTTTAGATTGTATTCGAATTTGCACCCCCTCGAGTTCTTTCCTCATCGCCAACAGGTTTGCTGGGTTGAAACCTGTGCTATTTTCCATCATGAGGCTGAAGGCTTTGTAGGGAAAGTAGTTGACTAAGTCTAGGCTTCCACCAACGAGATCCGGTGGAAGAACTAGGCGATCAATAAACCGTACAGATAAGCTTGGATCAAAAGAAAGAACTAAGTCATCCTTTTCAAGATTGGCTTGGATGAAGAGGGACACTTCATCTAAACCGTTTTCTCTGTCTGTTGACCATTCGTAATCCAATACACTTGTCAGAACCATGGAGCCGCTGTCAACAACGACCGTAGCAATAAGCAGAAGAGTCAGAAGAACTGGTGCCATATGCTTTATGGAGCGTTTCCTTAGAAGGGACTTACTTTCCTCTACGATTTTGCTGACGTGTTTTATCAGTGGTGTGATGAGGAGGGCTGCGCCTGTGGCGAGGAGGGGCCATATGGGGTAGATCATGTAGGGGTAGGCGAATTGGGGGAGGGCGAGGAAGATCCAGAAGAGGAGGAAGAGG
>JAZFSF010000135.1:0-2287 GCA_036446055.1 Bathyarchaeia archaeon
AGCTAATTTGTACTTTAAGATCAGCCTACAATTAAGCTTACAGAATAAACAAACACATTCTGATGTTTTCTAACCTTTGTTAATGCACGGTTGTCCATGCGGCTACCATACTGACCCCAAGAAAGAATGTCATTAACTTTTACTCAAAGAATGAAAACTGTCACTAAAAGCGGCAGCTTGAAAGGTGGTCCTTTCATATGGTATAAAAGCACATCCATCATAAAATAGTATATTAATCAGTAACCAATTATTAAAAGAAGTAGCGCAAGCGTTGCCGTACCCTCCATTGCCCAAGCCTCTTATACCAGCTCTCTTTCTCTAATTCATTTGGTTCTATAAAACGTACATTGGAACGGTTGAAATCTTTATCTAGCATATCTGCAAACTTTTGTGCTGCTTCAGGATTCCAAACCAGCGATGCGCCCTCAGAATTGTGACGAAGGCTGTGATAGTCCAGATTTGCGGATGATGTTGAAAAAGGTCCCCCGATTCCATACTGGATTGATTTTTGATGGGTGGGGCCAAACCCGTCATCAGGAGCACGCATCCACTCATGGATTTTGACCGAATCCTTGGGACACGTGCGGTAGAGTTCCCTATGAAAACTCCGTGCTGCCCAAGCAGATATCTTTGTCTCATCTGTCTGTTGGGAATTAACCATCAACCGGATCTTAACGCCGTTGTTTGTGGCAGCATACTTGAGTCCTTCAAAGAATTCGTCAGTAGGAAGATAGTAAGGTACAGCAATGGTTACTGTTTCTCCTCTAGGTACGTTCTTAAGGCAAAGCAAATCAGCATTTGTGATGTATTGTCCGTCTCTACCCTCTTCAGGTTCATTGTCGATGAAACGGATGGAAACATCACCGATACTTCGGAATGATTCGCTATCTTTTTGGACAATATTCTCGATATAATCCAGAAGCTTCTCGTGGTTCGCATCAGTGTATACCGGACCAAGTCTTTTAAGTTTCTTGTTTTGCTGTAAGGCTCGGTAGGCATCATCAACAAACTCTTGAAGAGCTTTACTAACCATGGGGCCTTGCACTTCGTAGTCTGTATCTCGGTAGCCATAGCCAACCCCTTCCACGGGATGTGTTGGGTCACCACCGTATTTATAGCGGTCACCAACGTTCATACCACCGCCAATGAATCGCATTGGTTGCCCTTTGTGATAAGTCAAAAGGTATTTCTCATGATCTTTTCTTGTGGAGAAGTGCCAATCTCCTGTGTTTACGGGAATAGCTATACCACCAGCATCCTGAAGTTTTTGGAATCTATTAGGGAGTTTGTAATGGTTGAACAAACCATCCTTAAAAACCTTTAGCTTGCTATGCTCAGAAGCCTTAACGTCATACTGAACAAAGACCGGAATTCCGTTCATTGCTTTCTTGATTAGAAGATCCAGGAAGTCATTGCCCGTGGCATCATTATGGAAAAAACAGGTCTTCATGAAGATTGCGTCCGCATCTTCAACGTTTTTTTCACGACAGGGCCAGGACTCTACGCCGTTTATCAGGAGCTTGAAGGTGTTTCCGTTTAAATTGACTGAGTCGGTACGTTTATCGAGTTCAGTTTGAATCTTACGAAACCATTCAGGGGTGTTATTTGGCAGAATATCCGAATGCTGCGCCGATACCGCTACTGAGAAAAAAAGAAGTAAGGAACATATAAGAACGGTTCGCATAGGTATTGATCTTTTCATCTAGCAGTACTCCCTTATCATGCCTAACAGCCTAGCTGAGCGAACTCTACCGTTATATTGCTTGCTTATTTTATTAAAAGTATACACCATAATGTATTAGATTCAAGGGGGAGTTATTTTTTAAGTGCAGGAAAATGGAAGAGTTAGAAGCAAAGAGAAGGTATGGTATTTCAGATTTATCACCTATTACTTTCAGAAGAAGGTATTTTAAATTCTAATAAAAAACCTAGGGTTCACAGAGATGTAACAGGCAAGATGTGGTTTGGGTGGGGTAGAAGAGAATTTTATATAAGGATTGATTTATATTAAAAGGTGTAGGCCTGATCGAAGATTAGATATAAAGTTGTCTGACACAATCGATTTAATTAGAATTAGTTTAATTTGTGTTACTGCTCTTCAGGATGAAAAGAAGTCTCGAAATATTCCTTTGCAATACTCTTGAGCTTCCTCATATCGATCTTGCCGCTTCCCAGGACCGGAAGTTCGTCCACCTTCAAGAATCTATCCTTGCGCGGGATAAAGAGATTGGGCAGTCCCATCGTACTAAGTTTCTCCAGAACTTCAGGAATCTTCGCTTCATCACAA
>JAZFSF010000136.1:0-4882 GCA_036446055.1 Bathyarchaeia archaeon
AAACTGGCCTCCTACCCGCCTTCAATGGTGTGAGCGAGTATCCTGAACTGGCCTTGGCAACGAATGTGTCAGCTCGTTACGAGTGTAGATGGGTCTCCCACGACGACTTCCTTTACCTGAAAAACGAAAATACGGGAAAATGCGTTTTCACGAGGAACATCCCGAGGGGAAAGCTCCTTCGAATCCCCATCGGCCACACCGAAGGACGGATTCTACTTCCCGAAGAAAGATGTGACGAGTTCTTGGCGAAGCTCATTAATAACGACCAACTCGTATTCAGATTTGCGAGAGCAGACGGCAGTTATCCCAACGGCGCGTACCCCGATAACCCAAACGGCTCCATCCACGACATAACGGGTATCTGCAACCCCCAAGGAAACGTTCTCGGCTTGATGCCCCATCCCGAAAGGGCCTTCTACGCCTGGCAGCTTCCAGACTACACGCGAATGATGCAGAGGTCAGAGTACGGTGATGGTCGACTGATCTTTGAGTCTGTGATCTCCTACTTGGAAGAAGAATTCTAACCTAAAAAAAAACAGACTGGACTTCTATGACCAGTTCCTAAGTATAAAAGATAAAAAAGGGTTTTTTATTGTATGCAGTTGTGTTTGTTGTTTCGTCAGTTCAGCTCCAAAGCATTTCCCATCCTCAAGGCTAGTTGGCTGCCCTTAGGTTAAATCTTAATAATGCTTATTTGTAAAGAGATTTAGGTCAGTTGTTGTTTACGAGTACTTTATTACTTTATTGAAAACCTTGCATATGATTCCACACGTTGGAGGGAAACCCTCTGGAAAACCAATTTGATCTGGGCAGAGAATACTTAAAGTTGTTCGCGATAATCACCATGACTATTGATCACATCGGTGCATTCCTTTATCCTGAGTATTCGGTGCTGCGGATCATTGGACGCATTGCGTTTCCCATATTTGCTTATTTATTGATTTTAGGGATTGAAAACACCCGGAACAAACGAAACTACTTTCTGCGTTTAATCACGTTTGCAGCAATTTCGCAAATTCCCTACTTCCTCGTTCAGGGGAACGAGCCATTTGAGCTCTTAAACATCTTCTTCACGCTGTCATTCGGCGTCATGTTTCTCATAAATTCCCTTTCACTCCTACCTTTTCTTCTTGTTTCAATGTTTGTAAATTTTGATTTTGGATTGTATGGCATTGTGTTGATTGCATGTCTACGCCTTCTAAGGGAACGAACTGCGTTTGGAATCCTCGCCTACGTGGCTTATAGCATTATAACCTTGGCGATATCCCCAATTCAATCTTTTCAACTCTTGGCGCTCCCGTTTATTCTTCTTCATACAAGGTACTTGAAGAGGACGAGAACCGTCGTGAAAAAAAATGCTTATCCAATATGGCGAAAATACTTCTTTTATCTTTTTTATCCCTTACATTTGACTATACTCTACTTCATAAGAGTTGGTCAATAACGGGGTAAAGATTTAGAGTGGATGAAGTTGTAACATTTGCTTCTCCTTTTTATTTTATACGAGTGAAGTGTTCACGTCTTCCTGAAAGGTCACAGTTCGTTTTTTAGGCTCTATCCCCAACATAGATACGTCGTCTTACGTTCCATGTCCTTTTAGAGAGGTCTCAAATAATCCTCTTCGGTTAATTTTGAAACGAATGACCTCCAACTTCAGTCTCGAAAACGAGGTGGTTGGTATAGTCCCTTACAGCGAATCAAGCTAACATAGATCTAAATACATACAAGAATCTTGATGAAACACTTGTGAACAGAGCTCCTCAAGAATGGAAGCGCTCAGGGACAACCTTTTTTTGGAAACGTGAAATCATTCACATGTCTGATTAAAGCTAACTACCTTTTTCTACGATTTGCATAACTTGAACCCGTCTTCTTCAGAAACAAAAAAAAGAGGACTTGGCATCCTCTGTGTGAAGCACCCTTCTCTAGGGTACTACGGTCTTATCCTTTCCTGGGGCAACGAAGAAGGCTATCAGCAGTTTCTCTCTCCCCGTGTTGGTGACGCCGTGGGGAGTACCCGCGTCTATGTAGAGTGACATTCCAGGTTGAATGGGAATCTCTTTCTTTTCCACTCCGAGGTAGACGATGCCTTCGCCACTGATAACGTAATAGACTTCTTCGGATTCAGGGTGGATGTGAACTTGGAGGCCTTCTTTGGGGTCGAAGTAACTTATTGAGAAACGGAAGTTTTTCGCCCCCACGTTGTCGGGGCCAAAGATCGATTTCAATGTACCGCCCAAGGCTTTCCTCGTCGGCGCGTCTTCTAACCGTACTATATTTCTTTCAGACACTTTCTCAACCACTCCATTGATTCTATCAAACAGACCTCCTCTTAATAAATACAGAGTGCGCAGACTACCCAGATGAATTCGACAGCCTAAAAAGCCCAGACTTATTCGCAGTATCAACGAGTTTCTGTTTTTTTGTGACGTCTCCCCTATTAATCCAAGCGTTTCATGGACTCTCCACAGCAAATTAAGAGACCCAACCCCGCTTCTACCACTCTGACTTTGTTGCCACAGATTTAGCAGAAGTAAACTTCATCAACATTCGTCATTTTTTCACCTCCACCTGGTTTACATACAGTTAATAGTTTTCTTACCAAACTTCAAAGTAGCTTTGTAAGTGCAGGCAGACCGGACAATTCGTCAAGGCTTCAAGTCCTTCATAAACAAAACCACAATTCCGGAACTTCCATTTTACTGAGGTATCTTTTTTCAACGTCGTTTCCTGCTAAAGGTTTAAAAGCAGTTTCAGAAACCGTCGTTCGTGATATCTCTCCACTTGCTAACCCCTCGAAAGGTTTTTAACACGTCTTTAAGCTCCTCTTCTACCCTACTTTGACAAATCAGGATAAATCGTTCTTCACTCCAGTTTTTTATCCTGCAACCTCTCTCAGGTTTTCTGATGTTACTCCGATGACTCAGACAGGATAAACGGCTTGAATTTCGACTATCCTTCCCTTCAGAAATTTAAAGACGAGTCCAGCGTGCTCCCATTCATTATCCGCGATCCTTTGAAAGAGCGACACAATTTGTTCATACCCCTCTTTCTTGACCACACTAGTGAAAAAGGTATATCAGTTCCGTACTTGAGAATCACCAACAAACGATTCTAGCAATTTATTCTCCGTTAGACTCCCCTTCAAATCCATTATTATTCGCCTTTTCGTTTATTTCTATTATCTATCCCATAAAAATTAAACTTCATACATCTGATGAAATACTGATCAACACGAAAAATTGCATCTTTATGACGCTTACTGCTTATAACATGAACCACATTGCGTTTGTTAGTTTGAGATAATGATTTTTATGCCAGTAACACAAAATACTTACGGTGAAAAAAATGTCACGAACGATGAAGGCAGGTATTTATCACGGATTACAAGACATCCGCCTTGAAGAGATCGAGATGCCTACCGTTAAACCCGGGCATGCTCTGATTGATACTAAAGTCTCAGGTATTTGTGGAAGTGATCTCCACCAATACTATGGTGAGTGGCGTCAGCCTCGAACAAAAGTTGCGACGGGACATGAATTAAGTGGCATCGTAGTCGAAGTGGGTGACGGCGTCTCCTCAGTGTCAGTTGGAGACCGCGTTTGTCCAGAATGCTTTGCCCACTGCGGAACGTGTCGTTTCTGTCGCATCGGTCAATACAACCTATGCGAAAACATCCGCTACATCAGTCAAGCAGGATACGGTGGATTCGGGGAATATGCTCTTCTCCCTGCTTCAGCACTCTTTAAACTGCCCAACAACATCTCATTTGAGGAGGGAGCTCTCGTTGAGCCCTTAGCCGTGGCACATCGTTCGCTTCTTCGGACAGGAGTAAGTCGGAGGGCTCGTATCGCCATTCTTGGCGCAGGAACAATCGGCCTCCTCTGCCTAGCCGTCGCCAAAGTACTCGACTTTCAAGAAGTCCTGATTACCGCGAAATACGAACATCAGGCTAAGATGGCAGAGAACTTTGGCGCTGATCATGTAATACGAGTCTCCACACAAGACGTGAGACAGGAGACAAAAACCCTTTTTGAGCCCCATGGAGCGGACGTGGTAGTCGACACCATAGCACTAGAGTCAACCTTTCATGACGCAGTGGCAATCGTCCGAAAGGCTGGAACCATCTGTTTAGTCGGGGGCTACACCGGACCCTTGAACCTCTCTCTAGGTGCAGTAGTAACAAAGGAGCTTCAGTTGGTGGGATCACAATGCTACAGTTACAGTGGGCTGTCAACGGATTTTGCCGCTGTCATCGAATTAATCGCTTCACAAACCATTGACGGAACCCCCATCATCACACATCGCTTTCCCTTGGACGAGGTGACGGCAGCGTTCAAAGTCGCCGCTGACAAGAGTTCAGGATCGATTAAGGTCCTTCTCTGCCAAGAGTAGCTCTCGCGGATTCGAACCTTCCACACCATACACAACGATGTGGTGTCTAATGGGAGGCATCATTTTTTTCTGAACGAGATTCTTTTCCCTCGTCGAGATTGCAATGTAACATCATCTTACCGAAGACCTCCCTCGAAATGCATGCGCCACATGACGTGCAGGTGGCCATCTCTTGTCCTGCTTTCAACCGCTGTACCAAATCGGGTTCTCTGATGAAGGGACGGCTCATGGAAATTAGATCTGCCACGCCTTTGTCAAGGATTGCGTTCATACCCTTACGTGTTCTGATGCCATTAACGAGTGCCACGGGCACTGGATGAGTCACATCTCTGATTTGTTGGGTGTATCCTGCAAAGGCCACTTCTTTCAGCACTGGGTCAAGGGATCGTGCTCTACCCCGGAGGTTGGGTTGTCTTCCTATACCACCACCACTAACCTCAAGCAAGTTTAACCCCTTTGCGCTGATAGCCTCCGCTACCTTGACGCT
>JAZFSF010000137.1:0-3155 GCA_036446055.1 Bathyarchaeia archaeon
CAAAGAAACGATCACGAGGTCTCTAAGAGTGATTGGGAGGTGACGCAGCGGGTTGTAAAAGAATGCAACACGCCTGGGCGCTTCATAGTCTTCCTCGGCTATGAGTGGTCAGGAGAACCCGCGGTGGGAGGAGACCACAACATCTACTATCTGGACGATGACCAACCCATACGCCGATCAGGACATGAGATGGTCGACGATAAGTCGGATCAAGCCACAGACTTACTCCACATTCAAGACGTTTACAGAGCGTTCCAGAAGCAGAAGCTCCTCATCGTCCCACACGTTGGAGGCCGTCCAGCGAATTTGTCCTTCCACAACCCCGTCCTCGAGTCAGTCATCGAGGTTCACTCCACCCACGGTACCTTCGAATGGTTCCTCCGAGAAGCGTTAGAGCGCGGGTACAAGGTGGGCTTCATCGCGGGGAGCGACGACTACAAGCTCAGACTTGGGGGAGCGTACCCCGGGATAGGGGATCGGCGGTTTGTGAGAGGAGGGTTGACCGCTGTCTACGCACGTGGGCTTACGCGTGTGGATGTATTTGAGGCCTTAAAGTCTCGAAGATGCTATGGGACGACTGGGGAGAGGATTCTCTTGAAGGTTTATGCGGACGGTCACACAATGGGAGAAGAGTACACGACCCAAGCCCCACCCGAGATTTCAGTCAAGGTCATCGGCACAAAAGAACTGGAAACAGTCGAGGTGTTCAGAGGCCTTCAAAAAGTGTACGAGTACCCCCCACCATCGTCTTCAGCGAAGCCATCGAAGCGGGTTAAGATCTCGTGGGGTGGAGCCAGTCGAAAAACTCCCTACGCCGGTGTGAAGTGGGAGGGCGATGTACGAGTGGAGCAGGCCAGCATATCGTCACTGGATTTTATGCCCCTTGACCGAGGAGACGAAGAGTTCAATTCCGTGACCGAGACAGGCTTTCACTGGCAAACCTTCACATGCGGCGACGAGGACGGCGCCAGCTTCGACGTTGACAGTGAAACCGCAGAGATTCAGGTAACATGTACATCTACGCCGGTAGCCAGTGCACAAGTGGGGACAGGACGACGAATTTGTGCACCGACAAATCAGGTGGATAGAGTATGCTTCCGCTTTCACATGAAAGAGCTGGGATCAGAGCCCAAGATCATCAAGATAGGCCCTGTAGAGCGGCGAATCCGGATCCGAAGGCTTCCAGAGAAGACTGGGGGAATGGAGGTGGAATTCAAGTTTATCGACACTGGATTCGAGTCTGGAGTCAACGCTTACTGGATCCGAGTAGTGCAGTCCGATGGCGAGATGGCGTGGAGCAGCCCCATATACGTCAACCGAGTCTCATGAATCACAGCTTCACGCTCAAACAGCGTGGAAAAGCGAAAGAAAATCATTTGCGCAAAGGAACCTTAGTGAGGACACCTACAACGCACTGCGTTTGGGGATGCTGGCAAGCCTTAGAATAAACATGGAATCTCATCTAGAATGCATCAAGAATTTTAGGGGTACTCTAAGGGCTGAAGACCAGCGCGCCTCCAACGCTGTTCGATGCGAGCAAGAAAAGAGTATTATTAAGGCGAGGAACATGTCCTATAACACGAAACACGTGGTAAACAGATGTTTTCCCCAGACGAACTGTCAAAATCAACGCTCTACATAAATCTCTTTGCGCTACTCCCACGTGGAATACGCCGTGACGTAGTCTGTTCGAGGCCTCACTAACATGGAACCCGAGTTATCGACTCAAGGTCTGTTACTTGATGTGGATAGGTTTGCCTCCCATGATGGGCCTGGAATCCGCACAGCCGTGTTTTTGAAAGGATGTCCCCTCAGATGTATTTGGTGTCACAGCCCTGAGTCACAACTCAACCGCCCAGAAATCCTCTATCAAGAGGAGCGCTGTACAGCTTGCTGGCTATGTGTGGAAGTCTGCCCCGAGAACGCGCTGATGAAAAACGTGAAGCAAGTACGCGAAGCTGTTATCTTAGACAGGGCTCGTTGCACCTCTTGCGGGAAATGTGTGGACCTTTGCTATCCAAATGCCCAAAGGATGGCAGGAACCAAGATCACCGTCGGAGAGTTGATAGCGGAGGTGACGAAGGATTTACCGTTCTTTCGAAGTTCAGGTGGAGGCGTTACCCTGAGCGGGGGTGAGCCCGCGATGCAGCCCACGTTCTCTTACAACTTCCTGTTGGCGTGTAATCAGCGAGGCATCCACACTGCATTGGAAACCACTGGTTATGCTCGATGGGAGGTGATGTCTAAGCTGGCAAGTGTCACCGATCTGCTCCTTTACGATATCAAGCTCATCGACTCTGATAGTCATCGACGCTACACCGGTGTACCCAACGACTTAATCCTAAAAAACCTGAGAAACATCGCCGCTTTGGGTCAGGAAATCCAGATCCGCATACCGTGTATACCCGGAATCAACGACAGCGAAGAACAGATACGGGCCATAGCATCGTTTGCTAGCGGACTTGGCATAAAGAAGTTCGCCCTTTTGCCATACAACATCGCTGCAGGAGCCAAATACCGATGGATTGGACACCCCTACGCCCTATCTCAGAAGGAAACACAAACCGAGGACTATATGACAACCCTCGCAGAAATCTTCAAAGACGAGAAGCTTCAAGTCCAAGTCAGCGGGTAATAGTATATTAGATTTATATTGTTGAAAGAATGTAGTTATTGACGTATATTTGACTTCATTTATTTTAGAAGTGAATACCTAAATTATTTTTTCGAGCAGATAGAGAGGAGAGCTAAAATTGGAGACCGAGATAATCGAGCAGTTGCCCGTAAACAGCCTTAAGGATATGAGACTACGTTCACGTAGCGAGCGGGTTGAACGACTTTATGCCTTGCTCAGGGAACGTATGACTCAAAAACAGAAGAATTGGGGAAGTAACCTCACTGTACTCGATGAGCCATCTACGGCTCAACTGCCCTTTGTACTCCGCCGCGCCAAAGCCTTCGAGAAAGTCCTCTTAGAGATGCCAATCGACATCGAAGAAGACGACCTCATCATAGGAAACACTGTGAAAGATGGAATAATCATTCGTATCGGTCGACCTAAGTACGCAACTGAAGAAGAGCGAAAAGCTTACGAGGAATCCCTCACCGGTACTCAACGGAGCCAATTAGAGACGGGCTTGGCCCACAAGACTCCA
>JAZFSF010000138.1:0-6459 GCA_036446055.1 Bathyarchaeia archaeon
ACCTGATAATGAACGCCCTGAAAGATCACGAGAAGCAGTTGGACGAAATCTCCCATCGTCTTGAACAAACCATCAAAAAGAAAAAAACAGGTGAACCCAGTACCATCGAAGTCGTAGAGGAGACTCAAAAAATCGAAGCCCCACCTCGCAACAGAAGTCCCCAAGTCATCTTCAGCAAGTGGAACGAGTTTAAGGATACCTGTCAAGACTCGAAGATGATCGCCTTCGAGATTGAAGGAAACCGTTTCAACGTCTATGCGCTGGTGGACGAAAACGTCTTCACTTATCAAGAAACCCTCCCCCACACAGCGTTAAAAGTTGTTGAGGAACAAGCCAGCTTCACAATCGACAAAAACGCTCTAAGCCACATCGACTTCTTACAATTTCTCATCGAGGGAAGGCTCAAGTGCGGGTTATCCCTCTCTATTAAAAGCTCAAGAACCGTTCTCAAAGAAACAGAGTACCTCTTCGAACTAAACTATAATTTTGAGCCTGTTGAGGTTAAGACATTTCTCTCAAGAGAATTAGGCGTTCTAAAAGACAAAATCGTTGAGGGAAAAATCACTAACTAAACATTTTTTTTCTTTGCTAAACATATTGGGCGAAGTAAGACTCTTAGTCTCTTTTTTTCATGAAATGAGTGAGTTATAAAAATAACTGTAACAATAGAATATTGCTCAGTTTGGATCTATAAAAATAATCATAGCGATGGGATACATCTCAGTTAGAACGAGTTCTTCTATAGCGTTCCCGTGCGCGCTATACAACACAACTGGATTACTTTTTTGCGTTACGCGCGTTACACTCACATTGAAAGCGCCATTTTTTAGGACCGGTAATATCAGGAAGTAGTCGCCGAGAACGTGTTCGGAAGATATAGTATCGGTGAAATTGTTTGGAGTAGAGACAATATCGACCCGAAAGTCATCTTGACCTTCATCGGAGCGAACGATGATTTCAAGCCACGGCCAGTTCGTTCCAGTTCCCCAATCTCCTCCTTGATAGCTAAGAGGATTCGTGTTAGATTCAAAGACATTCCCCCGTGCTGTCGTGACCTTAACATTGAATAGGTCTTTGTCAGGATTCTCCAAAATTATCGTGAGAGTAAGATTCTCGATTTCCGCTTCATCTGATGGATTGATTTGTAGGGGAAAATCATAAGCATTAAGGGCAGCAGAAACGTTTTCCGAAGTGAAAATGTTGATTCTCTGCAAGTCCATGCTCATCACCCAGATATGGGTAATGTGTATGGCTATTGAACCTTCGTTGACTAGTAGCACATTTATGTCGTAACTGTTATCTCGCGCAAAAGCGTAAACGGTTAAGTCTTCCATGCTGCGTTCCTGATCGGCTAAGCCCATGTTGACAACGGTTGTATCGTAGTAGTTGTTGACGCTGTTCACGTACATGAAGAGAGGAATGATGGTTGTAAAGAGGATTCCAACCATTAAGAGCACGCCAAGGACTGTTGAGATCCCTCTCTTACCTTTTTTATGATATGTAGATTGAGTCATAGGCTTTGTTCCCTCAAAGTATTAGTCAGGATCTATGAAAATGGCCATAGAAATGGGTTGTAGCTCCCAAACAATGAGAGTTTGTGTGCCAAGCTCAATGGGATTCATTTTCTGGGTTATGTTTGTTGCAGTTACATTGTAAGATCCGGTTTTAAGGACAGGAATGATGGTAAGGTAGTCGCCGAGAACGTGTTCGGAAGTTATCGTATCGGTGAAACTGTTGCTGTTGCTAACAACATCGACCTGAAAGTCATCTTGACCTTCATCCGAGCGGATGATGATTTCAAGCCACGGCCATCGCATTCCCGTACCCCAATTTCCCCCGTTATAGCTAAGATAATTCGTACTTGATGCAAAGATATTTCCCCGTGCTGACGTGGTTTCGATGTTGAATTGGTCTTTTTCAGGGTCCTCCTCGATTATCGTGAGAGTAAGATTCTCGATTTCCATTTGGTTTGATGGATTGAGTTGAAGGGGAAGGTCATAAGCATTAAGGGCAACAGAAACGTTTTCCGAAGTGAAAATGTTGATTCTCTGCAAGTCCATGCTCATCACCCAGATACGGGTAATGTTTATGGCTATTGAACCTTCGTTGACTAATATCACATTTATGTCGTAACTGTTATCTCGCCCATAAGCGTAAACGGTTAAGTCTTCCATGCTGCGTTCCTGATCGGCTATGCCCATGTTGACAACGGTTGTATCGTAGTGATTGTCGACGCTGTTCGCGTATATGAAGAGAGGAATGATAGTTGTAAATATAATTACAACCATTAAGAGCATGCCAAGGACGGTTGAGATTCCTCTCCTAGCTTTCTTATGGTACGCGAATTGAATCATAGGTTTTGTTCCCTCTACTACTTCTCAACTCAATGGTTACACTTAAACCACGTATGAGTGAAATTTCCGTTGGCTCTAAAGTAATCACTTTAACTTCACCAGACGATATAGGTATATTAACGGATTGAGAGGAAATATTGTTTCCTCCAGTGACACGAATTATATCAATTGCGATGTTGATTGACCCATAATTATAGACCCAAATCCTTAAGGTGTTAGAAGCACTATCGACGCCTGTGTTTTCTATGACGAATCGTTCTTTAACATTCTCGACGGATTCCATTACCTCTTCATAGTAGTTGGTACTTATGATGGAGCTGGCGCTGGTGGCAAAGCTCCAGACGCTAGCGCCAATCACTAGAACCATGGCTGCCATGATGACGCTGGAAATGATGAGTGAAACTCCCCGGTTACTCCGTTTCCTTCGTTTCAGTTCAGCCACCTCCAAAGCCAAAATCTACTGACATATTCGACATCAACCAGATGGCACCTAAGCCGACGAAGACCATGAGAAGTGCGTGTTTAAAGCCGGCTGACACTCGCCCTTTCATGATTTTTCCGGCAACAATTCCTAAGATAAACGAGTGTAGTAACAGTGGAGGCAGCAGAACATTGAAGAGGTCAACGTATGGTATCGAGACTCCCATGAACGACATTCCGGTCAAGAAATTGAGGAACATCACGGTTGTACCGGTGAGTAGACCCGCACCGATGTACGGTACAAGTCCCAACGGCATCAATGTCGCCCGTTTTTCTTCTTCTAACTGTTCAGTCGTTTTGGAGAATTCTGCGAGGGTTTCTAAGCTTTCTTCACTGCCTCCTCCTACCTCAATGGTGTCGATGAGAAGATAGATGCTGATGAGGCTCAACCAATCTTGCACCTTCTCTCGAAACTCTGCGTAGATCTGTCGGATAGGAAAACCCCAACTCAATCGTAGACTCATCGTCTGCAAGTGCGGGGAAAACGCTTTGTAGTCTCGGGATGATAGTTCTTCGATGCTGCGCTCTGGGCTGAGACCGCTTTTTCTAGTCTCGACTAGGTCTCGTAAGAACAGGGTAATCCCATGATGGAGCGACCCTTCTTTGTGAGTGTAGTAGTATTCTCCAACGACACCGGGAATGACGATGATGGCTAATGTGATTGCCATTCCGACTGCGGATTCGGCTCCTTCGGACAAGTTTAGCATGATTCTAAGTGAAATGACGAGGTCCTTGAGGGGAACTATAAAGAGAAACCTGTCATCGTAGAAGGGTAAGACCAGCTGGGTTGCCATGAAAGCGCCTAAAGGCAGAAACGCGATGAAGATGAGATATGGCTTCCAGCTTGAAAGAGGATAATTTATCTGGGCCATATCGCTCATATAGATGAAGGCGAGGGATATGACAGGTAAGACAATATATGAAAAAAGAACGAATTGCTCCACAGAGATGCTTAGTCCAGCTGCAGGTAATGCCATTCCTATAACGAACATGAGAAAGAGTCCAAGTACACCGAGGACTCCAACAATGGTATAGGCCTCCATGAGGACTCCCATGTTTTCACCCAACGCTTTGATCCTTGATGAGACATTCTTGAACATGTTGTTGGTTTGGCTGAACAAGTAGTGGAGGGTGTCTCCACCAGTTCGAACCATCGAAGCATAACCCAAAAGCAGCTCTTTGTACTCGTTTAAGTTAACTACTCTAGCAGCCTGCTCCATCGCTGTAACCGGATCGACGCCTGTGGAGGTGACGATTGACTCGACTCTGGCGACCTCCTTTTGCATATTTGGTAGGAGCTCCGCGTGACGCAGTCGGAGTAGGCTCTCGAAAGGAGATAGACCTCCACTCGTCATCACACTTATGTACATGGATGCATAGGGTATCTCCGTTTTTAAGCCAGCAACTCGGCTTGACGCAGATGTTTTGGGGATGATGATGCTTATCATGAGGACTATTAAGGGGCTGAGAGCGGATATGGGAATAAGTATGAGTCCATTGAACGGGATAGACGGTAGTTCCGGCCACAACCCCATCAAAGCCAAGATGATGAACGTCACAGGGATGGTGACGGAAAGTAAAGCGACGAAGCTGACCATGCTGAAGTAAACTACGGGATGCACTCGCATGTAGGCAGCGTCCAAGTCACCTTCTATCCCGTGGAAGACTCGGAATAATCTCTGACCCATCCGACCGAAGTGGGCGTAACAGAAGTCACGAAATTCCATGTTTCAAACCCCAACAGATTGAGGATTCTCTAATCCTATTGAATACGTCAACGTCACTTTGATACATCCATTTCGAAGGAATCGTTTTCCCAATCAACCGTATTTACATAGTTCAATCAGTGAATACCTCAAGTGTTAACTTGATACGGATGGCTGCGATATAACGGATGAAGGACTCTCTACTCTTTTAGTAATCCTCTTCTTAGAATAGTAGGACAGAATCTTTTCAGCGACTTCCCTTTGGTCTCTGACGCCGCTGCCAATGATTTCTTTAAGATAACTCTCTCGAGCGTCAAGCTCCTTCATGACGTCTTCAAAAACCATGCCACTGTTTACAGCAACTTGTCTGAGATGATAGCTGTCCTCGAAGTGCGTATTGAAAGTGTCGTTTTTAATTTCCCAATTTGCTACCTCTCGATATACGTCGAAGTCCTCGATTTCCCATATGGTTCGTACGCGACGACCAAAGGTGATTCCTCGTACAGGTTTTGGAAGTTCTACGCGTTGAATATTGACGGCACTATTCATCAGGGGGATATAGACTTCGGACACATTCATTGGTGGAGAGGTTAAGCGCTTGACAACGTTTTCTAGGCTGTCTGCGTGTATTGTGCAGAGGCCGCCATGACCTGTGGCGACGGCTTGAAAGAGGACGTAGGCTTCCTCTCCTCTGATCTCGCCGACGATGATATAGTCAGGTCGATACCTTAAACTCATTTTCACGAGGTCGAAAAGGTCAATGGACCCTGCTGCGCTCGTGCCGAAGTGAAAACTCTGCCTTGCGTGAAGTTGCGTCCAGTTTTCTAGGGGTGGACTGATCTCAGGGATTTCCTCGACGGTGACGATCTTATCGTTCTGCGATAACAAGCTGAGCATCGCGTTGAGCAGACTGGTCTTTCCAGCGCCTGTGCCGCCCATGATCATTAGACTCATCTTGTACTCGAGGAGGAGCCAGAAATACGCTGCTATCCGCTCGTTGAGGGTTCCCCTCTTGATGAGATCAACTATGCTGAAGGGGTCTGATCTAAACTTTCGGATACAGAAGGTGCTTCCCCGAGTCGAAACCTCCTTCATGAAGGTAGCTGCAAGACGGTGTTTATCAGGTAACATCGCGTCGAGTAATGGTTTGGCTGTGGAGATGTGTTTGGTGCCCTTGTGGGCGAGTTTGATGATGAAGTCGTTGGCGATCTGTTCATCGGTGAAAGAGATATTCGTGGGAATGCTCTCATATTTGCTGTGCCAGACATAGAGGGGGCTGTTTAAGCCGTTGCAGCTGATATCTTCAATATTGGGGTCAAGGAACATGACGTGAAGAGACCCATACCCTGCGAGTTCCCGGACAACGTAGTAGAAGATTTTCTGCCAACTCACATCCGTAAACATGCCAAGGGAGCGACGGTATCGAAAGGCTACGCCCCTCGCCCGCTTTAAGACGTACTCCTCAAGAGAAATATCTCTATTCTCAGGAGGCTCCAACTCCTTGTTAATGATACCCATGATCCGTCGGAACGCGTCGTACTCCCGTTCGTCAAGACTTTCCTCCTCCGTAATGTAGTGAAGCCCCTCACCAAGGGTAGGGGATTGCACTATCATTCCAAGCGCGAGGGGATCCTTAATCAGATATTCCTCAACGGTATTTATTGATAAAATAAAGGGATAACTACCTCTCAACTTCTTAATAGAGACACCCTTATCTATCTCGTGACCCTCTTGACCCTTCTCGGTCTTTACCTTTTTAGAACCACTTATTTTTAGACGTTTCAGGAGTCCCATGTTCAATATACCTCATTTAATCATAAGATAAAAAATAAAAAAGGGGGGAAAAGAAAAGCCTCAGGCTTATCTTAGATCAGCTCGATCAGCTTTATGTAGTCCATACCGCCTGCGCTGTGAATCTT
>JAZFSF010000139.1:0-4672 GCA_036446055.1 Bathyarchaeia archaeon
CTCTCCTTTTCTATAGCACCCCTCGCTGATCGTTTAGTCATACTGAATAGAACAAAGGCGAAGGCCGTAACCTTGGCATCGAACCTCCAAAAGAGGTTCGACAAAAATATTTTAAGTGGAACCTTAACCCGGGACACCCTCTTAACGGAAATGTTGGACGCTGATGTGCTGATCAACTCGACTTCGGTAGGCATGCATCCAAAGCATGAAGAATGTGTAGTTGACGAAGACCTACTACATTCAAGGATGACGGTGTTTGACGCTGTATACAACCCTATTGAAACGCGATTGCTTCGAGAAGCGAAAAGTGTAGGCGCAAAGACCGTGGGTGGACTTAGCATGCTCGTGCATCAAGGAGTCCTGGCTTTCAAGATCTGGACTGGAGTAACGCCTCCCATAAAAGTCATGTCTCGCGCTGTGGAGACGGCTTTGGAGGGATAACACGAGTTGGTTGGGTTTGGAGAAGCGATTGCTCATGGCGCCGCAACCATCGTAAACGCCATCTCCATAGGACGGGGTGCTGCCTTCGGAGTGGACTTATGGACCAAGGCCCGCGTTCAATTAACTCGAATCCCCAGAAAAATTGAGGGAAAAATTCTTTCCGACCCCGATGAAGACCCTGCTTTGCTTCAGGAAATCGTTTCGACGGTATTGAGGTACTTTCATTTGGAAGACAAGTTTGGTGCTTTGGCTGAAACTGAGTCCAATATCCCCATTGCGAAAGGCTTGAAAAGTAGCAGCGTCGCTTCTAATGCCGTAGTCTTGGCCACTGTAGGGGCACTGGGAAGACAAATCGACGACTTCACTGCGATAAATCTGGGGGTTGATGCATCTTTAGAGGCTAAGGCCACGATAACTGGTGCTTTCGATGACGCCTGCGCCTCGTTCTTCGGAAATATAGTTGTAACCGACAACACTTCTCGAAAGGTTCTACACTTCGCCAAAATCGATGAGGACTTAACGATTCTACTCTACGTCCCAAAGGTGAAATCTTATACCTTTACGTCTGACGTGGCTAGAATGAGGCTCATCGCGCCCCAAGTTGACGTGGCTTTTACTGAGGCCTTGAAGGGAAATTATTGGACGGCGTTGACATTAAATGGTCTACTCTACTCTGCTGCGTTAAATCTTGACCCAAAACCTGCCATAGACGCTTTGGATGCTGGGGCCGTGGCTTCAGGTCTCAGCGGAAAAGGTCCAGCAATCGTCGCCGTCGTTCATGAAAAAAACGTAAATAGCGTAGTAAAGGCTTGGACTGCATACGATGGGGAGATCATTCGAGGGAACGTTAATCGTGACAAAGCGAAGATAATGAGGAAGGAATCGTGACGACTGTTGTAATTCAGGAAACAACCAAATTATCTGGAAGTCTTGAAGCACCTCCTTCTAAAAGCTATACGCACCGAGCCGTTATCGCAGCTTCTCTCGCAACAGGTGAGTCGAAGATATTCAATCCTCTCATCAGCGAGGACACGGCTGCTACTGTGGATGCATGTTCATCCCTTGGAGCAAAGATAACACACAAAGATCGACTGTTAACTGTTGTGGGGGCTGGTGAACTGCGGGCACCCGCGAACCCCATCAACTGTCGAGAATCGGGCTCCACTATCCGATTTCTGACACCAATCGCGGCCTTGGCTAAGGGAACAACTGTATTGACTGGGAGTTCAGGTCTCAAGCTGCGACCCATCGAACCCCTTATGAGAGCTCTTCAACAGCTAGGTGTGAAATATACTTCCAGTAACGGGTTCCCTCCCGTATCTGTTGTAGGCGGAGGGATAACGGGTGGCTGCACCTCTCTGGTGGGCAACGTAAGCTCTCAATTCGTTTCAGGCCTCTTATTCGCGTGCCCTCACGCTGATAAAGACACGACGATCGAGTTGACGACACCTTTAGAGTCGAAACCTTACGTCGAGTTGACACTAAAAATCATTGAAATGCACGCCGTCAACATTGAAGTATCCAACGATTTTAGAAGCTTTGAAATTTCTAGTCGACAACGCTACATGGCAAAGGAGCACATTGTTCCCGGAGATTTTTCGTCATCTGCTTTTCTATTCGCAGCAGCGGCTATCACCCAATCAAAAATAACAGTCAACAATCTTCATCAACCTATGCCTGATGACGAAATCATCAACATCCTCAAAAAGATGCATGGGAGGCTTCGCGTGAGAAGAGGCGTTATTGAAGTCGATGGATGCGATTTAATGGCAATCGATATTGATGCACGGGACATACCTGATCTCGTTCCGCCCTGTGCTGTCATAGCCTGTTTTTCCGAGGGTGAAACGAGAATTTATAATGCACAACGACTGAAACTGAAAGAGTCCAATCGGCTAGAAGCATTGTCCACTGAGCTGAAGAAGATGGGCGCTGAAATAACGGTAACGAAAGATGGTTTACGAATTAACGGTTCATGCACTCTTCATGGTGCCACTGTGAATCCTCATAATGATCATCGAATCGCTATGGCGTGCGCTATTGCTGGGTTAAAGGCTGAGGGTCAAACTACGATTTTGAATGCAGAATGCGTAAATAAGTCTTATCCCACCTTCTTTAAGGACCTGACGAAACTGGGGGCCAATATCCGTGTCCGGTAACTCATTAGGAAAAAACTTCGTCGTAACCTGCTTTGGTGAAAGTCATGGTCGATGTGTGGGGATCGTCGTCGATGGTTGCCCGCCTGGTCTTGAACTCTCCGATGCAGACGTGCAACGGGAACTAGATAAACGCAGACCAGCTGTCGGTAGCATATTCACTCCGAGGCGAGAAGAAGATAAGGTTGAATTTTTTTCGGGAGTTTTTAAAGGCCAAACAACTGGCGCGCCACTCTGCATGCTCGTTTGGAATCGAGAAGTAGATTCCCGACCCTATGAGGAAATACGCTGGACACCCCGACCTGGACACGCGGATTATCCCGCGCGAATTCGTTATAAAGGCTTCAATGATTATCGAGGGGGCGGCCGATTCTCCGGTAGGTTGACTGCAGCCTACGTTATGGCTGGCGCAGTAGCCAAGCGGTTGCTGGAGGGGCTTGGAATAGAAGTTCTGGCCCACGTCGTTCAAATTAACCGGATAGAAGTGAAAGCTCTTTCAGATGAAGAGATAAGAACTCACGTCTACTCGTATCCCATGCGGTGCGCTGATGGGAATGTGGCCCGATTGATGGAGCAGGTAGTTCAGGACGCGCGAAACGCGGGAGACAGTGTCGGTGGAGTTGTCGAAGGTCGAATACTCAATGTACCACCTGGTATCGGTCAACCCATTTTTGATTTCCTAGATGCTGACCTTGCCAAGGCGTTGTTTACTATTCCCGCTGTGAAAGGTGTTGAATTCGGTGCAGGCTTCAAGGTAGCCCGTCTCATGGGTTCCCAAAATAATGATGCTTACGCCATGAAAGACGGTCAGGTGTTAACGTTAACCAACAATTCAGGGGGCGTCTTGGGAGGGCTTTCCACTGGGATGCCCATCACGTTTCGCGTCGCCTTCAAGCCAACGCCATCGATCTCGAAGCCCCAACAAACAGTTGATGTGAAAACCTTGGTTGATACTAAAATTGAGGTTAAAGGTAGACACGATGCATGCATTGTTCCAAGGGCTGTACCCGTTGTTGAGTCGATGGCAGCGATCACCGTCGTTGATCATCTCCTCGCTGCAGGCTTTTTCTGATAGATGGTGTTTAAGCTGAAGGACGATTTAGAAACATTGAGAAAGCTCATTCTTGAGGTAGATCAACAAATTTTTGAATTGGCTGCCAAGCGATTTCGACTCGTGGCGCGAGTGGGTGATTACAAGAATCAGCAAGGACTGCCCGTCGTAAATCTTCACGTGGAGAAGGAAGTTATCAACAGAGCTCTTAAACTCGGTGAAACGCTAGGCCTTCCAAAGGGCTTCTCCAGTAAGATCATTAACCTCTTCATCCAGGAATCTGTTTTGGCTCAGGCGGGAAGCTCTGCGAACCGTGTTGCATACCTCTTCAATATTGCTGAGCAGGTGAAGGAGCTTAAGGCGAAGGGCGAGTCCGTTATTAAATTGAACTTTGAAGAACCCACTTTCTTCACCCCACCTCAAGTTAAGAAGGTGGCTTCGCCATCTCTCGAAAAAACCTGTAAAAGCAATAGCTCTTCCCAAGGAGTGCCTGAACTGAGAAGTGCAATTGCTACAGAATTATCTCAAAAACACGATTGTAACATTAGTGCAGAACAAGTATTAATCACTCCAAGTGGAAAATTCGCGGTCTTCGCTGCTATCGTATCTATGATCTCTTTAGGAGATCGCGTCCTCATTCCTGAACCCTCATGGCCTATATACGAAAATTGTACACGACTGGTGGGAGGACGAGTCGACTCGATCCACACCCGTTTGGAGGACGATTGGATGCTTAATATGGAACAGCTTGAGGAAGCCTTAGCTGTCAAGCCTAAACTTCTCATCGTATGCAATCCAAACAATCCCACAGGTAAAATCGTGTCTGAAACCGATTTAGAAGAAATCTGTCAGCTTGCTGAAGCGCAGGGAACAGTTGTCCTATCTGATGAGACGAATTCAGTGAACACCTTCACGACTTCGACCAGCATCCTAGATGTAACTGATTCAAACTTCGTTTACGTGGATAACTTCTCCAAAATATCTGGGCTAAAAGGGGAGCGTATCGGTTACGCGGTCTCTAACC
>JAZFSF010000140.1:0-10995 GCA_036446055.1 Bathyarchaeia archaeon
ATTATTCTGATGTTACCTGATTCTCCTGAAGTAGAAACCGTAATGCTTGGTGAGGAGGGTGTCTTGGAAGGTGCGCGACCAGGCTCCATCATCATCGATATGAGTAGTATTTCACCTTTAGTGGATATTGCCCTGGAGAAAAAAGCTAGGGAGAAGAGTCTTAAAATGATGGACGCTCCCGTCAGTGGCGGAGAACCAGGGGCCGTTGCGGGAACTCTCGCGATCATGGTCGGTGGAGACGCATCAACGTTTGATGAGATAAAAGGAATCCTTAATGTTATGGGGAAGAGCGTTGTACGGGTAGGAGAGATTGGAGCGGGGCAATTCACAAAGTTGGCAAATCAAATCTTGGTAGCAGTGCACCTCCAAGCCATGTCTGAGGCTTTGGTCTTCGCAAAGAAGGCTGGACTTGACGTTCAGAAAGTCTATGACGCCGTAAAAGGCGGCCTTGCAGGAAGTAACGTTTTAGATGCCAAGGTTCCCTTGGTGCTGAAGAGGAACTATAAACCCGGATTTCGAATCAAACTCCATATCAAAGATCTGAAGAACGCCCTCATTGTGGGTAGGGAATTAGGGATACCGTTGCCAGCTACAGCCCTTGCCCAAACCTTCTTCGAGGCGTGCGATGCTGCGGGAAGGGGTAATCTGGATCACGGCGCTCTCATAACTGTGACCGAAGAACTCGCTAAGGCTCAAGTAGGAGAAGAAGCCTAGATTCTACTGCCTTCAGCAAACGTTATCGAGAAGTGAACTAAAGTCAAGATTCGACTTCGGACAGTTGTCTAGAGAATCTGATGCTATACGTTTCGAATGAGGGATTTCACGAGTATCTGAGGGCGATGATGTAATCAGTTAACTCACAACACTAGAACTAGTAATCAGTCTAGATGCCTGAAAGGATTCTCATTGAATGCTGGATGTCTCTGTTCGCCCCTATCTAGCTAGATTGAGTTGTTGTTTATTTTTGTAGTGCGACTACGAAGCCTATGATGAAACCCAAGGTGATGGGTAACACTGTCGTCAATCCCACGAGGACGATGAGGGCTTGGATTACAGGATATACTTTTGACCATTGAAGACTCAGGCCACCCACCATCTCTTGAAGATTTGCCGATTGCCAAATATTTAAGAGTACACCTACGATGAAGATGGCTAATAAGGCTATAAGGTATTTTGCGACTTTTACCGATAAGTAGCCAAGGCCCAATCCAAGGGCAAACTGAATGAAGAAGGTGATGAGGACAGTGGGACTTGTTAGTAAAGAAGTGATTAGAGATGGCATGTCGATGTCTGAGCCTTGTCCATGCACGACTGTTATTTGAGTTATTAAGGTTATAACTACGAGGATTGTTAAAGACATTTTCGTCTTCATCTTATCTCACTGCATAGACTTCCTGTTTTTCGTTTTATATATTTCTTCCTGTACAAGGGTTTACCTAGAATTTTATAACAAGATTATGTTAAAATCGGGGATGATTCAAAATGAAATTGTCTCTTTTTGGGTTTTGTTGGGTTGAAAAATAGGGGAATTCGGGGTTTAGACTGTAAACCCCTTTAATTTTTTTTGAAGATGCCGACTGCACCAATTAGTATGCCGATGATCGCCAATCCGATGGATGCGTAAAGCAGTGTCTGTAAGCCTTCGATTTCTGTTCCTAGTGTGTTAATTTCCGTGTTCAATTGTGAGATTATGGGGAGTTTCTCGAAGATTTGGGCGTAAGCCTCTGACGCCTTATCATAGGCATCATCGTAGTTTGTCGCCGCAAAGGCGACCCACATCGCTTCTTGTTCACTCGCGAATGCTGCATCTGTTTCGAATTGTTCGTTGAAGGTGACGTCCTCTGAGGTAAGTTTGTCTACTGGTGGTGTCGATGCCTTTTGGATGGCTTCGTTCAACGTTGAGTTGGCTGTAGATATATCGACCGTGCCTTTTGCTATCTCGATTTGTTCTTCGATTGCCCAGATCTGCTTCCAAGCTGTATTCAGTTCGGTGTGCCTATAAGTTATTATGCCATCAAAAAGCGTGTCAACAAGGACGGCTCTCAATTCTCCCAGAGTTGAATTATATTCAATCACATTCATCGTAGTCTCAAATGGGTTGAAGTAGCCAGTAGGGGCTCCAACGTAGGCATCCTCTCTGACGGGCATACGGCTGATGGCTGTGTCAAATAGTAAGCTCTGTCCCTCATAGCTTAAGACGAAGTCAATGAATAGATCGGCGTTATCTGAGTTCTTGCTATTTGCTATTTTGCCTATTGAATCTGGGTTTATCACTGTCTGATTTGGTGGATAGAAGAATAAAGTGGGGTATCCTTCAGCTGTTGAGGCTAATCCATAGAAGTCGATTACGAGACCCACTCCATATTCGCCCACCTGGACATGATCAGGAACATAGCCGCTTTTTTCTGTGAATTCACCACTGTTTGCGCCGATCTGTAGCAGTAATTTCCACCCCTCATCCCAGCCAAATGTCTGAAGGATGATTTCGACAATCATATGAGTTGAACCGCTTCTGCTAGGCATCGCTATGCTTATATGCCCGAAATAAATGGGATTTGTTAAGTCTTCCCAGTTTGTTGGTACAGGCAAGTTATGGTCATCCAAATACCGGGTGTTATACATCACTCCGAAACCGCTTAAAGCGGAGCCGTAGAAATATTTGTTGGGGTCTTTTAAGGGGAGGCCGAATAATTCATCGGTAATGTTTCCTTCAGCTTCAGGCTTCAGTGTATACATTGCCAACAATCCATCGTCTCTTGCCTTGGCAAACCAGTCTAAGCCCCCGCCAAACCAAACATCAGTATCTGGGTCATTCTTTGTCTCTGTTAGATGTGCAAAGCAAAGAGGGGTTCCCATTGGTTTTATTTCGACTGTTATCCCAGGATATTTAGCCTCAAAGGCGTCTACGTATACATTATATATGGACGAGTAGTGAGGAGTTAAGACAACGACTTTTCCAGTTTGCCCAGCTACAGGTGTGATAGCAATAGAGATGATAAAAGGTAAGAAAAGCATCAGTATAATCAGGGTTCTTTTTATTTTGGTCAATTCTATTCCTCGATGATTAGTTTAATGTAACTTATATAAAAAAGTAATATATACATTAGTTTGTCACTGCTAATGGAACATACGCGGGGCGTATTTATTGGCTAAGTTTCCCAAGCTCAAGCTCAAAGGCACTGATTGGCGATCTTTTTCTATTTTTTTAGTTGTTTTATCATTGTTAGTCGTATTATTATTGTATCCAGTATTGGTTGTATTAATTGAAGCTTTCACTGTAGATGGAAAATTTTCTATTCTGAATTTTACCAACTTTTTCGCTAACAGTCTTTTCATGGAGAGTTTCTCAAATAGCTTACTCGTCGCTATAGCCGCTGTTATCACATCCTCTTTGATCGGCGTTCCTTTAGCTTTCTTCCTCACACGGTATGATTTCCCAGGAAAAAGAGTTTTAGAAATATTAGCTATGATGCCTATCATAATACCTCCTTTCGTTGGAGCGATTGGTCTCACCTACTTCTTCGGCAAATACGGTATAGTTAATCTTTTTCTTACAGAGACCTTTAACATTGAATTCATACCCTTCCTCAAAGGACCATTGGGAGTTCTATTCGTTCAGACCATTCATCTTTATCCTCTAATCTTTCTCAACTGCTCAGCCTCTCTTGCTGGAATCGATCCTTCTCTAGAAGAGTCTGCAAAGAACCTAGGATCTAACGGTTTCCACCTGTTCAGAACTATAACTTTTCCTCTCATAATACCTGGTTACGCTGCCGGCGCACTATTAGTCTTTATTTGGTCTTTCTCAGATCTAGGCACACCACTAATGTTAGGATACTTTAAATTACTAGCTCCTCAGGCTTACCATAGGATAACCTCTTTTACCATTTTAGATGTAAATGGTTATGTTATGTGTGTTTTACTAGCGGCGATTTCGCTTCTGACTCTCTTCCTTGTCCGAAAATATGTTAGTTTAAGACAGTACTCAATTATCTCGTCTGGGATTTCGCCAGCAGCTCTTGTCAAGAGATTGAGTAGGAAAAAAATGTTAGTTGTACTTCCTTTCTGCATAATCATAGTTCTGATTTCACTCACCCCTCACATGGGGATATTGCTCGCTTCATTTGGAAAAGTTTGGTCAATGACGTATCTTCCGGAAACTTATACATTAGACCATTATAGTGAGGTGCTAATTAGGACACCTCAGTTCATACAAAACACATTGTTATATTCTTCTATATCTGCAGTTTTCGACGTTATCTTGGGTGCTATTATAGCGTATCTGCTGGTTAGAAAGACGTTTATTGGAAAAGGGATTCTAGACGCCTTAGCTATGCTACCATTTGCTATTCCGGGTATCGTCATCGGAATAGGATATCTACGCGTGTTCTATCAATTTAAGATCCCTGGGCTTGGCGTTCCATTGACCGCCACATGGTTCATCCTACCTATCTCATACATGATTCGACGCTTACCATACACAGTGCGTTCATGCGTTGCCGCCTTACAGCAGATTCATATCTCCTTAGAAGAGGCCTCCATGAGCCTTGGCGCCAATCGATTCCAAACATTCATTCGTATTACGTTACCTCTAATGCGGACTGGTATAATTGCAGGCGGTATATTGGCGTTTGTAAATGCGGTCGTAGAGATCTCAACAACGCTCTTCCTAACGCCATCTCTAAAACAAGCCTCCCTATCCTTCGCAATTTATCAATACATATACAATCCAAGAGGAAAGGGACCTGCTTCAGCGTTGGGAGTTTTTGCTATACTGCTAGTTTCAATCTGTATTTTAGTAGTTAGAAAGGTCTTGGGGAAGAGTATGGGAAATATATTCAGAGCGTGATGTAATGGTAAATGTGCGATTAGTCAATGTAACCAAAAGATTCGGAGAAATCTTGGCTGCCAATAATGTTAATTTAAACATAAAAGAAGGGGAATTCTTCACTCTCCTTGGTCCATCGGGATGTGGAAAAACAACAACCCTCAGACTGATAGCGGGGTTTTATAAGCCGGACAAAGGTGAAATCTTCTTTGACAATAACCTCATAAACCTTGTACCACCATTCAAGAGAAATACGGGAATGGTTTTTCAGAACTACGCCATTTTTCCTCACATGAACGTATTCAATAATGTTGCTTACGGCTTAAAGATTCGAAAAATGAACTCTAGAAATCTGAAGAAGAGAGTTCTTGAAACGCTGGAACTAGTTAGGATGACTGGTTTGGAGAAGAGGCTTCCAAGCCAATTGAGCGGTGGACAGCAACAGAGAATAGCCTTAGCCAGAGCTCTTGTCATAGAACCCGATGTTCTTTTGTTAGATGAGCCGTTGAGCAATTTGGACGCAAAACTTCGTGTCGAGATGAGAAGGGAGATCCGAAAGATCCAAAGAAGGCTGAAAATCACATCAATCTATGTCACACATGATCAAGAAGAAGCCCTCAGCATCTCAGACCGCATCGCCATCATTAGAAATGGAGCCATTCAACAGGTTGATTACCCAAAACAAATTTACACTAACCCCAAAAACGCCTTTGTAGCAGACTTCATTGGACAGTGCTCATTCATATATGGGACAGTTACAGATGTAAATCAATATATTGTCATCGAAACCGATGTAGGAATAAAACTGAGGGCCCTAAAGGCCTCTGACCTAAAGGTCGGTGAATCAGTCTTATGCGCCGTTAGACCTGAGAACTTCCTAATCAAAAAACCAGAAGAGGAATACAATAGCTTAGAATGCGAAGTCCTTAATGTCCTCTTTTTAGGGAAGACAAACAGAGTCTATGCAAAGATTGGAGACCTAAATATTTTAGCTGAGTTGCCCACATATGTTGATGTTGATGTGGGAGAAACTATCTCTTTATATTTTTTGGTGGATGAAACGACGGTTCTTCCTTTCAAGGCAAAGCAACCTCAAAAGCAACTATTTCTAGAAGACTCTTCCCTGAGTAGCATAGAATAAACAGCAGTACTATAGCTAGACTCATTATTGTAGGTTAAGCGATTCTAAAAAATTAATAACGAGACGAAGCCCATTTGAGGTTTCTGAACCCGCTAAATTTACAGTAAAATATAGATGTTAAAGTATATAGCTGACAACAGTGGATAAAAGGTGCAGGGAACGCTGTGTCGCTGAAAAAAACCAAGATCATTTGTACTATAGGACCTGCAAGCATTTCCCCCGATATATTGAGAGAGATGTATCAACAAGGAATGAACGGCGTTAGGCTTAATACTGCCTATAATGACTTAGACTATTTTAAGTCCGTGGTTAAGAATGTCAGAGACATAGCGGATATACCGATAATCATAGACATTAAGGGGCCCAATGTACGACTTAATGCAAAAAGTAGACGAGTTGTTCAGAAAGACGAAAGGATTGTCATTGGATTCGAAAACGAGGATATTAGCTTTAACTACGATTTTTATGACGATATAGATATTGGCGATAGAGTGCTCATTGACAATGGCAGTATTGAGACCGAGGTCAAAAGTAAAGATGGTCGACTGCTTCAACTACTCGTTCTAAACGATGGTGTACTCGATGATCGGAAGGGTGTGAATATCCCTCGGAAAAAACTTTCAGTTCCACCCTTATCGGATAAGGATATGGATTCAATTAAGTTTGCGGTGGACAATAACTGCGAATACATAGCCCTCTCTTTTACCAGGGCTCCATGGGACGTGGAGAACCTGAGACGGGTAGCTGAAGGCTTTGAGGGCGCTGTGATTGCAAAGATAGAGAACTTTGAGGGCGTGGAATGCTTTGAAAGTATCCTGAAGGTAGCTGACAGCATTATGGTAGCTCGCGGAGACTTGGGAGTCGAAATAGAGCCTGAGAGGGTACCTCTACTCCAGAAGTGGATGATCAGCCTCTGCAACAATATCGGAAAAACGGTCATCACTGCTACTGATGTACTTGAATCCATGATAAACAATCCGATACCGACAAGGTCTGAGGCCAGCGATGTAGCGAACACGATTCTCGATGGGACCGACGCCATTGCGTCTTCCGGAGAAACAGCCATCGGAAAATATCCCGTTAAAACCGTTTCCATGATCAAAAGGATTGCTAATGAAGTGGAAAAAGCTGTTCAAAATCGTGTCAAAAAAACGACTTTCATCAATATCTCAGAAACCATCAGTCACTCTATCCAGAAGATAGCGTATGATATGCCTCTTGACAAGATTGTCACGTTGACGAAATCTGGATACACCGCTCGGATGATTTCACGATTTAAACCTAAACAAGAGATCATTGCGGTCACACCAAGTAAACTTGTCAGAAACCAGTTAGAGATCACTTACGGTGTGACGCCTGTCTGGATCGACTATTTACAGGAGAAAGATAGGATATTAAGTGTAGCAAAAGGCCTTCATACCAAAGGCTTCCTTGATGATGAAGACACTGTCCTCTTTACCGCTTCCTTTAGAACCAATGAAAAACACTCCAGTAACCTCATCGAGATCCACAGAATCCGAGAAATTCTAGAACTTATTTACTAAATACACAAACATTGGAACAAAACGTTTCTTCTTTAAACGTTTCGAGACATAAATAAGCAAACTACATTGTTTGTTAGAACGATATGAAGGGAGATAACGAAACATAAAGACCTGCACTCAACAGTATTGTTGCTGGAAGGGTTAATACCCAAGTAATCACAAGGCGTCCGATGGTCGTTTTATCAACCATCCCTCTCCCTCTGGCGAAGGCTGAACCAATTATGGCTCCCACACCGATGATGGATGTTGAGACGGGAAGTCCGTATCCCAAGTAGACGTAAGGAATCGTCACAAATAGATACACAACGAGAGCGTTCGTTATCTCGGCAGCTAAACCAGAAAGAGCGTCAATTCGCACGATTTTGAAGGCCACGGTCTCGATGACTTTACGCCCCCATGTCAGTCCCCCCACAGCGATTCCAAACGCTCCAAACGCCGCAAGGAGCACCATGGTGGTATAATCAGGAAGCCCTACAATATCTTGGGTGACCGCAACATAGACGCCGGTAGCATTTCCCACATCGTTGACTCCAAAGGAGTATGCAGAGAAGCAGAGAGACACGATGAGGGCAATAGAAATAACTCTAATAAACCGCTGATCAGTTAAGAAATTCCGGAATATTCTCCTCATGATTTTATAAAGTATGTAAGATAGTGCAATTGATGAGAGGGGAGAGACCACCCAGGACGCCAGTATTCTGATAAGCACTGTTGTCTCAAATGACTGGTATACCACTAATGCGTAGCCGATTACACTTCCCACAACTGTATATGTGTTGGATATCTCCAATCCTCTCCACGTACAGAGTGCCGACCACAAACAAGCAGCTAAGCTAATCGTAATCGCGCCGACGGGGTCGATTCGAGGAACGATGCCTCGCGATATGGTTTTAATGTTTATATATCCCTGGCTGATAGCGCCGACTGCGGCAAAAACTGAAAAAAGAAGTACGGCTCTTTTTGGGGAGATTACTCCCGCACCAACTGCGGTATCGCATGGAGTTGCAGCGTCATTTGCTCCCAAATTCCATGCCATGAAGAACGAGAGCGCCAAGCCGACAATTAATAGCACATAGCTTGATTCCACTGTCAGGACTCCAGATACAAGTTATCGTTTCTAACCAAGTATAGCGATGCTTCGTATGACGTCAGCCACGTCCTCCGAGCGATCTGATACATCTTCCATGTTCTCAATAGCGTTGAGGAGCATGAGCCATGGTGCCAGGCTCTTGATGCTCACCACCGGCTGCTTACAACTCAAGATCGCCTTCAACAGGCCGAGACGGAACTCGTCGATGCTCTCCTCTAGGGCCTCCACCTGATTAGCGGCCTCGATGGCCGCGTCTTTCCCCACATTCAGCTTCTCGAACGCAATGCGGACGCTATGAGCGATTTCAACACACATATCAGCCATCTCGCGGAGGCCAACGCTGATTTGCTCGGTGAGACACTTGGTGGACGCTAACCGCAGTTTCCGCGCCCCCGACTTGGCGTTTTCAGCGATGTCGTCAGCCGTTAACACAAGGCGGATGACTTCTTCCCTATGGATGGGGTGGAGCGGGCCAGCGGAAACGTCCCGAAGAATGTGGTGTTTGATATCATCTGCCGCGCGTTCGTTGTCAAATGCCTTCTTATAATGTTCTTCCATCGCGTTAAAGTCTTCGTTGCAGAAAGAGTGGACAACCCACTTCATTTCTTCCACGGTTTCAACTATCTTGTTGAGATGGGATTTACATAACTCTAAAACTTTTTTCTCTTCACGTCTAGAAAGCCATACTGTTATATTTGAGGACTTAAACATTTGCTCATCACTACGCTACTAACTATATATGATAAACCTGTTTGTTTGGGGGAATCTCTTTGTGGATGCGGTTAATAGAGCGTTCTTCCATGAATGTTATGTAAGTCAATCCTTTTTTTAGAGTTAAGATAACAGGGTGCTTCACGTTTTCTTCTTCGATAATTTTTCTTTGTTTTTAGGCTTTTCGTTGAATCATATTTTGAAGCTTTCATTCTTATTCGGTACCTCGACGTTTGTGTATTTACTTATCTTATCTGAGAGGGCTTGAGCCTGGTCCAAGTTACCATGGATGAGAAAGGTTCTTTTTGGTTTTATTGTTTTAACGAAGTCGATGAGTTCCTCTTGATCGGCATGTCCTGATAACTCGATTTGATCAATATCGGCGTTGACGTCGATGGATACACCGTTTTCAACGATTTTTCCTTCTTTCGCCATTAGGAGAGGGCTGTTAGGAGGAAGGTACCCAGTGTTTATTATAACTGCATTGTCTTCATTTCCTGCCCACTTGGAGAGTAGAACCCGGCTTGCTCCGGCGTGACCGAAGCCAGAGGTACAAATCACTATTGCTGGTTCTTTTATCTGTCCAATACGTCTCACGCGTCTTACCCTTTGTAAATTGAATGGATTTGCTTGTTTGTTTACCTGTTTACTGAGAAGTGTTTTGTTGTCATGATAGTACTGGGTTATCCTATGGGCTAAACCCGAAATGTAGTAAGCATTATAGCGTGGTAGACGCTTCGCTTTCATGGCTAAGTCAATTCTTCTAGTCATTTCTTGGATTCTATGAAACGCGAAAGCGGGAATGAGTATATTTCCTCCTCTCTTCATAGTCTCACGAATTTTTTTGAACAGGGCTTTCACCAATTCTTCCCTTTTAGGCCGAATCTTACCTCCGTATGTTGACTCCATTATCAGGACATCGGGTTCTCTGGGAAGAGCGTCTACGTCAACACCATCAAGAATTTCTGTGTCATGAACGCAGAAATCACCAGTATACAGAACAGTCTTGTCCCTTGTTTTCAAATGAACCATATTCGCGCCCAACACGTGCCCCGCGGGATATTGAGTGACTTCCATCCCAGGTAGAGCCAACTTTTGTCTAGTTATCCAAAGTTCTGAGAGCTTGATCACATCTTGAAAGTTGTACGGAACAGCGTTTCCCTTCATTTTCTGAATCTTTATTAAGTCTTGTAAGAGTTCAGTGGTTACATCGCGAGTCGCCTTCGATCCAATGACCACCACCTTTTTGTCTGCTATTGTAAGTAGGTTTCCAGAGTGGTCGAGATGAGCGTGAGATACAAATACTGCATCTAAGTTCTCGGGCATATTATATGATAATCCTTCATCTATTTTTATGCCAAAGTCCAAGGCGATACGTACATCCTCGGTCTCAACGACTGAACATGAGCCACCAACTTCTCTGGCTCCTCCATTAAACGTAATCTTCATATTATTACACCTCATATTTATTACTGGTTCAATAGGCAACTAATCAAAATGGTATTGTTTTCCTTTCGACGTTTATGCCTTGATACAGAACAGAACTGCACCGAACCGAGTATGGATTGCACGAACCGTTATGGCGGTATATTAAGTTGTTGTTTTACGCCATCGTATCACAATAAACGTCGTGGAGTAACATTAGTATACGTCAGAAGACTTTGCTCTCAAACACCTAAAA
>JAZFSF010000141.1:0-4534 GCA_036446055.1 Bathyarchaeia archaeon
GCTGACTATTAAATTGGTAAAATTTAAAAAAACAACTCAATTTTACCACCGAGAAAATCGCTTTGATCTCAGTTTTTTCTTCTCTTTAGATAGTTTCTCAGATTTACTTGGGATCTGTCATCAGATAAATAACGCAGGTATATGAAGTAATTCAACGTATGATGGAGTGGCTGCTTATGCTAACGTTAACTGAACACAGTAGAGACGTTTTGACAAAAAAAATCAACTATCATAATATCTTATTTAACTCGATTCGATAGAGCACTATATGGCTGATTAGAACACTGATCATGTCTTCCAATAATAGTTTGGGCAGAATAACTGTGAGAACTATTTGTGATGGAATAGGCATGAAGTAAACGTCAGTTATATAGAGGTATGGTAACTGAATCAGATAAGCAGCTAACACTGAAAGAGTTTGAGGTATTATCTGCCTTTTTTTCGTTTTCTTCAGATATGAATAGATTAAACCTGTAAAGAAACCGAGAATCGCGTTCCCTAGTAGGATGTAGGGGTTTGATGGGGAAAGCGTATACGCCATGAGTATTGTTCCTATAAATCCTGTTATTCCACCACTCCACGAACCTAAAACCAGTCCAGAAAGGATGATAGGTAGTTGCATAAGATGTATACTTGTTAACCCCAAAGGGATCGAAAAAATACCTAAGATGTTTGCGAGAGCACACATAATAGAGATAAAAGCTATTTTTTTCGTTGAAATTTTCATTTTTCATCACGTCATTAACCTATGATAAGTGTAACCAGCGCTAGTTTTTTGAGAATTTGTATTTTATCCAAAAACCATTATTAACCTTTGAATCCCTATAGAGGTTGCTTTTGAAGATTCTTCTATTCATCTAGACTTAGTTTTGAGGATTTATCTTCTGATATTCTGTAATCAACTCTGATTACTCTCCAGATAGCTTTTTTTCTTTAAATCATGATCTAGATTTTTATCGAAATGTCTATAGTTCTTTTTCTCTCTTTCCCATTTCTCATTTTCTGGCATCATCACAGATATTTTGCTTTTCCGCTAGCATTAATACTATTTGTATTTACCCGTATGCTTTTTTTAGTATAGCTAGTTTAAACAAAATACTTATTCTGTATCAAAAAGGCTAACATAGTCTAGAAGAAATAAAAAAACGTGATGAGTCTAACATTTAATAGAATTATAGCATAGCTACCGATTAGGGGTTGTGTTAAAGTCATGTCCCGCTAAAATCGAATATGAAGCAACATTTTGTATTGTTGATATAAAAGATAGAATGATTTTTTTCGCTGAATTTAAGAACGTGGTTATTGGTAGCTTCATCGATTCGTTCTGAGAGTGAAGTGATAGCAAACCTTGAAGTGGTTAGCTACGGATTTCTCCATTTCTGGCTTTTTCATCGGATAATGTCGATAGCATATCCAGTTGACATATAGTATATTGAGTTGCCAACCTGATCAGTGATTTAGTCTTCGGGTAAGTCATTTTCATCGCAATTTTCTTGGCTTGGAAAAAAATCCGTGTTAGCTAGCTAGATAATGAAGTGGGCTTGTAACAAACGTTAGTATGTGAAAATGGCGAAAGTTACGTTAGTTAGAGCTTTATTTACGTTAATTGAAGATTTTTTGATTTTACTGCGCGCGCTAGGTTATTGTTTTTTAGTTTCTGTGATAATTTCCTCCAGATATTTTTCGATTCGAGTATTTAAGATGTCATAACTGTTTTCATCAATCATACCCTTCTTAAATTCTTCCAAGACCTGGTTCTTGTATTTGTACAGTTCTGCTTCACAGGTCCTTGCATTCATTTTGAAGCGAGTATAGATGTCATCCACCCCTTCAAGAAGCCCTTTGAAAAGCTTATTTTTCCTCGTGCGTTCCCTACGAGTCCTCACCACCCATCCTATTAAGCCAGCCCCTGCGCCACCGATCGATATGATGGCGGCTATCTGTTCCATAGTCAATGGCGAGTCTCCGCCTTGTGACACCACACAGTAGGTGGTGTTTGTGTTGACGGCACCTTCGTTGTCCACGATTGTGAGTCGGACACTGAAGTTTCCTGCACTCGAATACAGGTGAATGGGACTCATTGTGTGTGATTGGCTGTTATCGCCAAAATCCCAGTTGTACTCCTTAATTGTGCCATCAGGGTCATAGGAACCTGATGAGTGGAAGGATATGTCTTTTCTTACCCCCCCAGAGTAGGGGCCGTTTATGTGTACAACTGGACTCATGTTCGGGGAAGGCGTGGACCATTCAACTTGTCCCGTAACACTATCATAATATCCATATTTCTCACTTGTCAGGGCACCCGTATCAAGACTATACCCCCAGATGTCATAGTTAGTGATAACACGGTCCCCTGCCGCGTTTAGATTACAAAGCCCTGTCACACCACTGTAGGTTGAAGCGGTTTTGGGGAGCTCGGTTTTGACGTCCATAAAATCTAACGATGGGGCATTAACCATGGATAAAGCGTAAATCCAAGCCGCGTCGTAGTAGGCAAGGTCGTAGAAATTCAGCGTAATGTTAGTCATCGCCTTAAATCTCGCGTCGATATCCTTTGCCTTCGACGTGTCTGGTACTCCAGAGAGAGTGCTGAACAGTTTAAGGTGGTCGGCGGCTTCCGCGGCGCCATCCTCTGTGAAGGAACGTTTGGCAGAGGCATCTGAACCAAACCATGTGATGTTGTATATCGAAGGATAAGCGTCAGCCTGAGTGATTATCGCCTCTGCTTCACCCCAACTAAACAAAAGAAGAGCGACGTTTTCTTGCCCATATTGTGTCACCGCTGGGAGCAGGATGTCTTCTGCCGTCTCGAGGTACGATGTAAAATCAGTGGTCCCGTTTGCGTACCGTATTCTCTCCAAGATAACTCCTCCAGAGCTCTCAAACTCGTCTTCAAACACGGTGTAAAGACCATCTCCGTAAAAATTAGCGATCTGCATGACGACGCATGCATCAATACCGTAGCTCCGCAGCATAGCGACAACAGCAGATGACTGAGCCTGATCATAAGGCATCAACCGAAACAGATTGTCGTCGGGTATCCCAAGGTCAAGAGAAGTCGACATGGGGCTCAACAAAAGCATGTCATTCTCATTCACATACGAGAGCGACGCATTAGCATGTATCGACCAACTCCCACCCACGATAAAGTCCACACCTATCGCTTGAAAGGCTTCAACCTTTTCAAGATGGGTTGATGATTCTCCTTCAGCGTCCTCAATGATGAATTCAAAGCGATAATCGTGACCCTTCTCCACCATATAGGCGTTGACATCGTCTGTAACTAGGTTAAGGAGTGGCTCCAATCGCTCTAGGTCTGAGGTTTTAGGCGATATTACGCCAACCCGCAAAGTTTGCACTGCTTCACATGGTACGTTCACAATTAAGCCCATAGCTAAGAAGCCTACAAGAAAGAGCATAACCACACGCGAGTGCGATAAAAACATCGTTTTCCTTATTGATTAACTATGTTTACGGTATAAAAGGCTAACTAGCGCGCGCTTAGAATCAACTTATTCAACATCTTTTGGACATCTAAAAGTTACGTTAGTTACATAATCTAGCTAGCCTTTAATTCACAAACACCTAGATAGCTTGAAGTCTCTTTTTTCCTATATTATTAGCTAGAAAGAATTGTATGAATAGGTTTTTTCTTAATTGCTTATGGGTGTAATGAGGTTTTTCTAGCCAACCCGTTTTTTGAGCATCTCTGCGTATTTTGTAACTTGTGCGACGGTTTCAGGATTGTTTTCCCAACGCTTGAACATCTGTTCTTGAAAAACCCAGTTTTTTAATCGTTCCTCGTTACGGTCCAGCATTTCCCATAATCCTCCAATTCTACACGCCTTACCCATACCACATTTGAAACATGGAGGTATATTCGTTGTGTGATAGATATATCCCAGTATGTTATCTGATCCAACGCGTTCAATAAATTTAGGCAATACACGGTATTTACTTCGTCGGAATAAACCACATGCAACTAGAAGCATCGGTTTGTTTTGGAGAAGTCGCGTGACATGACGAAAACACCATAGTCGTGACAGGAAACTGTACATCCACGCAGTGATATTACCCCCATTAACCGACGTTCCCAAGACGATGGCGTCTGACTTCAATAATAGTTCAAAGTAAGGTTGGAGATCATCATCTATCGGACACATATTCGTTGACGCACAGAGGTGTGCACACCCTCGACAAGGGTCGTATCGGAGCGTACTCAGATTCACAAAGACATGTTCTCTACCACTTTGCTCAAGCACCGCCTTGACTATCCGATCAGTATTCCCATTCAGAGTGGGACTACCACTCACACCAACTATAGTCAAATTTACACCTCTCTAGTGCTTATCCAGTCATAATTGTTGACCTTATTAAGTTTTAAACAGGCGTAACTGGTTGAGTGCGAATCGAGATGCATTTTATATAAAATATTAACGACCTGAAGAAACTAAAAGAACTCAACATATAACAATTTACGCGTATTTGCTAGCTAGCTTTCGTCATCGATTTGAAAGGAAATTGTGCAGTTCTG
>JAZFSF010000142.1:0-3883 GCA_036446055.1 Bathyarchaeia archaeon
TCTGTCCTTCGAGGCCCATCGTCCTCAAAACGATTTGTCGTGAGTACCGCTTTAATTCTTCTTGGGAGAGAGACAATCTCGTTTAACCTCCAGTTACGCTTGGCAATACGCTTACTTCATCCTTCTCATTTAAGGGAGTATCCAAGTACTTTAAAAAATGAGCGTTTTTACGTTATCCAGCTCAAACACCTCGTATAACAAACAACGACGTGATTAGTCGAGAACTCCTAACTAATATATAAAAATTAACATAATATCATCATAAAATATTACTAAAGATAATAATTGTGCTTGTGTTGAGACGATAACTTATAGTGCCACTTATTAAGGACAATAACGTTGTTATAATAATGGCGATGAAACATGAGGCTTCCATGTGAGGAATTTGCCCGAAATATCCTCCCCGCATTCAGATCTATGATTGCAAAGGGCTTGATCGAGGATCATGGCTTCACCCAAGTCGCCGCCGCAAAGAAATTAGGAACAACCCAAGCAGCCGTAAGCTATTACCGCACATCTAAACGTGGAGAGAAATACGTAAAGAAATTGAAAAATAATTCTCTAGTACAGTCAAAAATAAAGGATATCGTCGACGGACTTTCTGCAGGAACTCTATCCAATGTTGAAGTCACGGATAACTTATGTGACTTATGTGAATCCGTACGAAACCTCAACCTGATCAACAACACGCATTGAATTGGCTTCTTACACCCTATACTGCTCTAATAAACTCTATACATCCATCGTAAAATCTATTTACCTCTTCCATTCTCATGGAATATGCTTTTCGTATCTTTGATCAACGAAATTAAGATGATTTTATGACTTTTGCCGAAATAAATACCGTAATCGATAGGGGATTTGAAATGCATCAGTTGAGGTATATGTGCTCCCTTTATGGAAGCCAAAACTGTCCAATGTATGGCACGTGTGGAACAATCTATGATATCTGTCCACTTTGAAGATCAGGAGATTATCGGAAAAGAAGAGATTTCACGGGATGAAATCCTCAAGTAGATCCTCTAAATCAAGTGGGTTATGTCCTTGTGTAACTAGCGGCCCTGCTTTTAGGGCGGTGACCTGTTCTTCGTAAATACGCCGCTCTGACCTGTAGATGACGCCTATAGGTATCCTATCTCCCCATTCTTGGGCTTTTTTAAACGCGGCGAGTTGATCCTTCGGATCATACTCTTTCTCGTCTCCCAAATCGTAGACCCTGTCCTTGTACCAGGCATAGGTATTCAGGTGATTGAATGAGACGCATGGCTGGAGCACATCAATCAACGCGAAGCCTCGGTGTTGGATGCCTTCAACGATGAGTTGGGTAAGATGAGGTACCCAAGCGGAGAAGCCTCTCGCCACAAAAGTCGCACCCAAAGTGATTGCCAGGGCTATCGGATTTAACGGTTGAAGTATGACGCCTCCCGGCGTCGTTTTCGTTACCAAGCACCGTTCACTCGTCGGGGAGGCTTGGCCCTTAGTCAACCCATATATTTGGTTATTATGGACGATGTAAGTCATGTCGAGGTTTCGACGAATGGCATGCACGAAATGGTTTCCCCCTTCCGCGTAGCCATCCCCGTCGCCACCGACGACCAACACGGTCAACTCGTGATTGGCGATCTTCGCACCTGTTGCCACGGGCAGCGACCTCCCATGGAGACCGTTAAATAGGTTACCCTTTAGATAGTGCGGTAGCTTCGAGGATTGACCTATACCTGAAACGAAGAGGACTTGATGGGGCTCCAAGGCTAATTCGACGAGCGCTCGTTTCATTGCGAGTAATATCTGGAAGTTGCCACAGCCAGGACACCAAGCTGTTTCCCCACCCTCATAATCTTTTACCGTCACCATCAGGCCATCGCCTCCTGAAACCTAGTGACGATGTAAGCTGGCGTCAGGGGGCGACCATCGAAACGCAATATTTTTCCCATCGTGTCCACGCCAGTTTCCGCTCGTATGAGGTGCGCCATCTGTCCCATAGCGTTGCCTTCTACCACAATCAATCGACGTGACCCCTTTATCGCGTCCATGAACGCTTTCCGCGGAAATGGCCATATCTCACTCATTTGAATCATCCTAACCCCTGCACCAGCGTTGTTTAATCGGTCGACCGCTTCTCTTAGCGCGCCATAGGTTGAGCCCCAACACGCCAGTACCGTTTCAGCCTCTTTGGGCCCGTATGTATGGGGAATCCCTATTTCAGCTCTAAGTCCATTCATCTTTTTGAGGCGTTTGTGCACCATCTGGATGCGGACTTCGGCGGACTCAGTGATGTGACCGTCCTCCGTGTGTTCATCGCTATCCGTCACAACGAGCGCGTCTGCTTGACCTGGAATCACTCTTGGCGAAACTCCAGATGGGGTGAGCTTGTGCCGCATATACCTGTATTTTCCCAGAGCACGGACTTCTTCATCAGAGAGAAAAATACCCCTATCAACCGTTATCTTGGAAAGGTCGAATTCAGCAGTAGCATACATGTCTGTCAAGTACGTATCGGTCAAGAGGATGACCGGAACCTGATACTTCTCCGCGAGGTTAAATGCCTTAGCCGTCAGATAGAAGGCTTCCTCCACCGTTCCAGGAGCAAAGATCACTCGGGGAAACATACCGTGCCCCGCATGGATGGCGAACTCTAATTCGCCTTGTTCAGTCCGGGTCGGGAGACCAGTGGCTGGACCCACCCTTTGACCTAAAACGATCACTACAGGCGTCTCGGTCATTCCCGCCAAACTCAGGCTCTCCACCATGAGGGAGAATCCTCCCCCAGATGTGGCGGTCATCGCTCGTACACCAGCGTAGGATGCCCCCAGAACCATGTTGATTGCAGCTATCTCGTCTTCGGCTTGCTCAAAAACCACGTTAAAGGCATCCGATTGTCCAGCAAAGTATTGCAGTATCCCCGTGGAAGGAGTCATGGGATATCCACTCATGAATTTGCATCCTGCTGCCAACGCGCCCAAAGCCACGGCTTCCCCACCATTTATCACCATCTTCCGCGACACTCCCACAGGCGCTAATCGATACTTGAACGAAGCAGGTTCTCGCTCTCGAACAAAATCGTATCCTGCTCGCGCCGCGTCTACGTTCTTCTCCGCTATCTCTCGCCCTTTCTTACCGAAAGTCTTCCGCAGCACCGTAGAGAGGATTTCGAAGTCGTATTTTACCAGGCATAAGGCTGCTCCAAGAGCCACTGTGTTGCCCATTATCCGGTTACCCGTCTGCTCCAAGGCCAATCGTTCAAAAGGCACACTGACGAGGGCAGACTCTGCTGATGTCATCTTACCTCGTTCACCGTCGTAGAGGATAAGGCCGTCTTTTGTTAACTCCCCTTTATGAAGCCTTATCGTCTCCTCATTTAAGGCAATGAGAAGATTAACCTCTTCAGAGACGGCTTGAACCGGGTAGTCACCCACTCTCACCGCGAAGAAGTTGTGGCCACCACGAACTCGAGACTCGTAATCCTGACTCGCTAGGACGGAGTACCCTCCCTTCGCCATCGACCGAGCTAAAATGTAACCCATGGATTGAACTCCCTGTCCCGCCTCTCCACCAACTAAAAAATTAAAGTCCATCACGCGCACACCCCATATACTCTTTTGAATTATGTATAATAAATATGGCTATCATCTCAGATTTAAGAACCATCGTGATGATGATCTCTACCCACATGCTGCTTCTCAGCATATCTTCTCTATGATTGGTCCTCGAAGTGACTTTAAAGGAAATCATCGTTTAAGACAACGCTTCCACTCAATCCGACAACGCAATGCATCTGATGGGAGAATTTACGGCTTCAATTAACACCATCGAGTCAAGACCGTATACCTTGATTACGCTTAAACTCAGAGACAACTGTTTTGTGTCCAATAGACAATCGAGT
>JAZFSF010000143.1:0-2675 GCA_036446055.1 Bathyarchaeia archaeon
CATGGACAAGTTACTAGAAATATATGGGCAAATCTCTGGCAGAACCTGCCTATTCACTAAGTACCTATAAAATCAATCACTAACGGGGTACATATTAAAAGCTGGCTTTTCGGAGGAAATGAATTCACTATACGAAAGATATTTGGGGCTCAACTGGACAGAAGATACTGTAGGAAAAACTGTCTGGGAGAATGTAAAGCTTATTCCTGATGAAGAGTTTTGGCGCACTCACCAAAGGGGAAAAGAACGACTCATTGCTTTTGCCAGAAAAAGACTAAAAGCGCAGATGCAAAGAAGAGGAACATACCACACCGAATTAAACTGGGCAGAAGAAGTACTCGACCCAGAAGCATTAACTATCGGTTTTGCCAGAAGATTTGCAACTTACAAAAGAGGAAACCTGCTGCTAAAGGACCCAAACAGACTTGCTAAAATACTAAACGACCCAGACAAACCAGTACAGATTATCTTCGCTGGAAAAGCACACCCAAGAGACACCGAAGGAAAAGAGATCATTAGACAGATTATTCACTTCGCTGCTCATTACGATATGAGAAGAAGAATCGTCTTCCTCGAAGACTACAATATAGATGTCGCCAGGATGCTCGTTAGAGGGGTCGATGTCTGGCTTAATAATCCAAGAAGACCTTTCGAAGCTTCAGGAACAAGCGGTATGAAAGCAGCAATAAACGGTGCACTGAATATGAGCACCCTCGACGGATGGTGGTGCGAAGGATACAAACCCGAAGGTGGATGGGCTATAGGTTCCGGTGAAAACTACGATGACACCGCATATCAGGATATGGTCGAGTCACAGGCTATGTATAACATGCTCGAAAATGAAGTCGTTCCACTTTTCTACACTCGCTCGGCTGACAAACTACCAAGAGCATGGATTAGCAGAGCAAAAAACTCTATACAGTTCATCACGCCGCAGTTCAATACCGATAGAATGGTCGGGGAATACGTACTAAATTCATATATTCCTGCCGCTAAAAGATGGCAGCATCTCGCCGCTGAAGATATGGCGAGAATAAAAGACCTCGCACAATGGAAACAGAACATAAGGTCTGTATGGAACGAACTCGAAATTAAAGATGTACAAATAAACATTAAAACCGATGGAAAAGAACAAAAGCTAAGCCCAAGAGCGCCTAAACTAAAAGTCGGACAAAGCCTTCAGGTAAAAGCACTCGTTAAGCTCGCGAGGTTAACACCACAGGATGTCTCTGTTCAGCTTTATTCCGGAAATGTAAATGCATGGGGCGAAATTAGTGACGGCGCCGCTGTCGAAATGAAATACCAATGTCAAAACGAACAGACCGATGAACACTTCTTCACCGGTACCATGCTTTGCGAAACTTCCGGAAGACAGGGAGTTGCAGTAAGATTGATGCCGAAACACCCGGACCTGCTTAATCCAAATGACATGGGACTAATTCAGTGGGAAAATACTCCTTCAAAAAAAGACATGGTAGCAAATACGGTAGGATAAAAAACCGCTAAAAAAACTACTAACTTTCCTTCTTGACAATAAGTTCATAAGCCTGCTCTGATGAACCTGCGCTCACAAGCGACATCCGGAACTCTTCGTCAAGCATCAGCCTGCTTATACTTGCTAATGCCTGAATATGAGGACCAGTCTTATCTGCGGGAGACAATAACAATAGAACTATACTAACACCCTTACCATCAACACTCTCAAACTCTATCGGCTCAGATGATATACCTATCGCCATTATCAATTCTTTAATACTGCCGCACTTGCCATGAGGGATCGCGATTCCTGACCCGATGCCGGTACTACGAGTCCTTTCACGTATTAAAACCACCTCAAAAACTTCTTCACAGTTCTCCAATGAACCGTTGGCTTCCAGTAAATCGACAAGCTCTTTTATAACTTCTTTCTTGTCGCTGCTTTCAAAACCTACCTTGATGTTTTTCAGTTCCAATATCTTTGTCAAGTTCATAGCTCTAAATACCTATCTAATACCTTCCTCATAAATAATCATAAACATTTAATTATATCGGTTCATAACACCCATTACAACAACTTTCAATAATTTTAAACCTATTTCTCACCATCTACCCCCTTAGCAGCCTAATTTCATGCCAATTTTTTGCCCTTTACATCTATATACACAATATTATACCATAATCCCTTATTCAGGGCCAAAAGCCCAAAGGGATTATTATGGAAAAGATTTTCGTTTACGATACTACGCTAAGAGACGGCATGCAGGCAGAAGGCATCAGCTTCTCACTACACGACAAGCTCGCTATCGCAAAATGCCTCGATAACCTCGGTATCCAATACATCGAGGGAGGTTTCGCTGCCTCAAATCAAAAGGAGATGACTTTCTTTTCCGAACTCGCCAATCTCCGACTAAAAAACGCAAAGGTCGCTGCTTTCGGAAGCACAAGAAGAGCAAAAACTAAAGTCGAAAAAGATCCCTCAATCGAAGCCATCCTCGCTTGCAAAACTCCAGCCGCCGCCATCGTAGGAAAAGCATGGGACATGCACGTCACAGACGTACTAAGCTGCTCACTCGACGAAAACCTGAAAATGTGTGCCGACTCGGTCAAATACCTAAAAGAAAAAGGACTCGAAGTCATCTTCGACGCCGAACACTTTTACGATGGATATAAAAACAACCCCGAATACGCAATGAAAG
>JAZFSF010000144.1:0-2211 GCA_036446055.1 Bathyarchaeia archaeon
TTGCTTTTCAGAGGTTGTTCTTTGTTGCTTTACGCCCTCCCTGCCCTGTGGAATGCGCAGCCTATTCCTCTGGGGTCAGCGTAAAGCAACATAATTGAACCTCAGCGTTCTTTGCGTCTGCGGTGAGTGAATTATAATTATTGACCCTTTTATATGTCGTTGGGCTTGAAGGCAGGATCAAAAAGCCTGAAAATCAGGTGAGCCAACCACTTTCAAACCTGCCTGATGCCTGCATGGCCGTATCCGAGATAATAGCAAAAAATATCAGTTTTTGAAAAGCACGATTTCAAAAGGATACTCTCTCAATATATCTGAAACTGACGTTAAACTGAGATAAGGTAATTGATCAAATTCAAATGCTCAGAATCGACAGTTTTCATTTTTTTATCATAATGTCTCAATAGATAGAAAAATTTCCATCTAACATTAATGTTATGAGCAAGGAAGTCCTTCACTTATCGATCTGAACGCAACAAACTCGCACCACATGCTTGATTATTCGATACCGAATAGAAAGGCAAACAGTCAAGACACTTCAAGGCATACAAAATTAGTAAGAATAAATAGTGTTACAAATGTGGCGTGGGAGGGATAGATGGAACCAGTATTTATTGACCTTCATATTCATACTTCAGATAACCCTGACAATTTGAATGATTCCTATGATCTTGACTTATTGAAAAACAAGATTGAGGAAGTTGCTGAGGGTTCGGCCTACCTGATATCACTTACCGACCATAATACGGTTAACAAGCCCATCTATTTAAAAGCAGTAGAAAAGTTTGAGCATATTTTGTTGGGAGTAGAGTTGCATGTACGCAACTACGACGATAAGAAACCCTATCATTGTCATATATTCTTCAATTTGCAACTGATAGATTCGCCTTCTATTGATGATATAAACACGACACTAGACAAGCTCTATCCAAAGAAAATGGTTTCAGCCGAGGATGGTAGTATCCCAAGACTGGAAGGGATAATGAGGTGCTTCGATTCGTATGATTTTGTTCTTTTGCCGCATGGAGGCCAAAACCATTCAACCTTCGACAAGTCTATTCCTGGAGGTGTAAAATTTGATAACACTCTGGAGCGAAGCATTTATTACAACCACTTCGATGGGTTCACTGCAAGAAGCGATACCGGTTTGGAAAGAACACTTGAATACTTCGATCGTCTGGGGATAAAGGAATTCGTCAACCTTGTTACGTCTTCAGACAATTATACACCACAAAACTACCCAAACGCCAAAGCAAAAGATGCCGCCCCGTTTGTCCGGACATGGATGATGGCCAGTCCTACCTTCAATGGTCTGCGTCTATCACTGTCGGAGTCCTCAAGACTGAGGTACGGTGAGAAACCAGATTCGTGGGCTGAATGCATCCAACATGTTTTTCTGAAAAACGACAAGATTGATATCGACGTGGTTTTAACACCTGGGCTGAATGTTGTGATTGGTGGTTCCTCCAGCGGTAAGACCTTGTTCGTTGACTCACTTTTCAGGCAGATTGTTGGTGAACTTGGTCAGAGTATCTACCTTAACACGCCGTACAGTATCCAAGATATTCAGGTAATAAACCCAGCGGGACAAACTCCGCATTACCTTCCACAGAATTACATCATCAAGATATGCGACCAGAAGGATAAGGAAAACACTATCGATGATATTTCCATCCTCAAAAGTGTGTTTCCAGCGGATAGCGAAGAACGCCAAGAGATAGCCAACGGCATATCAGACCTCAGTTCTCGGCTAACTTCATTAGTTCAATCAGTAAAAGAAATTGAATCGCTTCAAGATAGTCTGTCAAGGATACCTAAATTATCTCACCTCATCGTTACAGATGTGATTCAAGGCAACCCACTTAAGTCCATTTTACCGGGTGACGAAACAATCGAATCTATTGGGTACAGCAGGGGAGAGTACAATCTTGATATTAAGAACCTCGATGAGATCAATGCGTTCTTATTACGAAACCCCTTAGTCAACCACGATAGTGCTCTTGTTGAAAAGCTGAAAGAAGAACTCAAACTGGCATTTGACCGATCAGAAATAGAGTCTGCTATTCGCGAGATAATTACCTCTCACGAGAAGGAAATCGACGATGCCCAAGAAGTTGAGAACCAAGAAATTGCCACCAAGAGGCAGCAGTTTGAGAAGTTGCTGGAACACATTAGACGATACTTTATGTTTGACAAAAAGTTCTATGAATCACT
>JAZFSF010000145.1:0-19205 GCA_036446055.1 Bathyarchaeia archaeon
TAGGTTCAAAACACTGTTTGATGTTGACCCATAAAATTGTGATGGTTAGAATGACGGTCCCATCTTTCACTCCTTTTAACAATCGATTTCCTTTGACTAAATATTTAGTCAATATGGAACGGATAGATTCCGCTTGACAAATACCTCAAGCAACTTTTTAGTCAGTTTATATCTTTCATCGATGTGTTGATAGGGATCGGTGACGTTGCTTAGCAAAACCAAACGCCCTATCCTTGAACAGTAGAGTGAAAACGATGGGTTAACTTTGTCGCCTACGAATGTGTCTCACGATTTATCGCGCTAATATTACTTTAGCATGAAAAGGGCGTAGAAATAGAAGCAAACCTGTTGGCAACTGAGATTTGAGGTACCTGAGAAGCCTCTCCATTAATGCTGCTTTTATTAAGGATATAAATACAGAGAACTTCCCAAACCTCGACAAACTGAGACTTACTCAAAGACTGGAAGGATGTTAAATGTTCGCGTTCGACTAGCAAAGCCACTGCTTCAACCATACACCTTTCTAAAGGCTCTTTTTTCCAGTTATCCTCTCAACAGTTATCGCTACAAGCAGAGTTCGTTCAAACGTTTCTTCGTCGAAGGAGCCAGTGTAAGCCCCAACATATTTCTTCACCAAAAGAGTTAGAACCTTCTTTTTAGCGTCAACGTCATCAACGAACGATGCTTTGCCAAAGGCGATTACGCTTCTATACTTCACGGTAGAAGTACAAGATGTGCGCCCTTTTCTCATGCCTAGGAACTCATCCACTTCGAAGCAGATAAAAGAATTCGTTAACAAAGAATTAATCTTTTGTCCTTCTCTGGCGCAATGAAAGAAAATCTTCTCTTTAAAGTAGACAAAATTAATCGGAATTACATAGGGTTGATCGTCTTTAGACATTGCCAACCTGCCAACCGAAGCATCTCTCAGGAAACTCTTCGTCTCCTCCATACTCATTTTTTTATCGTTCCGTCTCATCTCTAGGTACATAATCCCCGTTCCTCTCGCGAGCTGTCATCAATAAACATAAGATAGATGTTATCGTTAATTAATAAAGCGATTCAAACCCTCAAGCAAGAAAGATAAATAGAAAACCCCCACAGAGTTCGCTCCTCTTGGAAGATATAATTTCATACTTTATGATGTCTGTAGTCGTCGTGGGTTATTTCTTTTTTTAGCAGAAAAGTTGTTTGCTAGCTGGTGCAAACAAATCTAATCGCGTGTTGCTAAGGACCTAGTTTTTCACGTGATGATGCGTCATGATGACATTGCGTATCGGTTGCGTCTTTAAGATGTGATGGCGTTTCATTGATGTCTACTTATGACTGAGTCGAAAGTAAGACCGCGAAGTATTTGTTTTACAAGAAATTTCTCGTTTAATTTTTGAAAACATTTGATATTTGTTAGCACGCCTTCGGGTTATGAACTAAAAGAAGGAAAAATAGGATCCTCGCAGTTTTAATACGTTATCGAAGAACAAACAATAAGAAGCTTTAAGAATTACTTGAACATCATTCGTAAACGTAAAACCTTTTGATGACAACAAAGAGGTTTTTTTTGTAGAAAGACTCTTTTGAGCGGTGTAATTAATTTGGAATATGGCGATATCTTCAAGTTGGAGTGTAATCACGAAGGAAAGGTTATTTGGATCAGTTCTGACGGAAACACTTTTGGAGTTCGGGGCGTTAGAAGATCGTGTAGAACATGTGGTAAAAAGTCCGCTGGTAGTTGGACACCATGTGTCTACATTTTTTCATTAGATGACATCGAGTCAGGTGAAAGTTAAAAAAAGAGAAAGCGCCCTTACCCTCTCGTTTCTTAAAAAACTTTTATAATTTAAGTTTGTCTTTTAGGATGCGGAACATTTCCTCAAGAATACGGTTCTTTGGCTTTCCTGTGCAGTCAATTACAACGTCTGCGTACTTTATGTAAAGGGGTTGCCTTTCATTAAAAAGGTAACGAAGGGTATTTGTCTTCATTCCAACAATTCCTCGTTGGGAGACGTTGGTTAATCGAGGGTATATTTCGTCTAAGGTAGTTTTCAAGAAGACTAAGATGGAAGATTTCCGTAAATGATTTATGACCCTTGGATAATAGACGACACTACCTCCAGGAGCGATTACATGACGTTGCAAATTTAACTCTAAGAGCCTAGCTTCTTCTGTTTTTTTGAATTCTTCAGCGCCTCTGCTGTTTATTATCTGTTGTAATGTTTGACCTTCCATGTGCTCAATATACTCGTCGCAGTCAAGAAAACCTAGATTCATCTTCTGAGAAAATGCCCGTCCAAGCGTAGATTTCCCTGATCCAGGCATTCCGATAAGAACAACGTTACTTATATCATCGCGTTTATTTTTGGAGGTCAATATCAACACCCTCGTTCAGTAGTACTTTTCTACAGTTAGTGTCTACTTAAGTACGTATTTTAATGCGGAACTTAGAAGATTGCTCTCTATTATAGGTCTCGTATTATCGTTGCCCTTCTTATACTCGACACCCGTCAAATTTTAATTGCTGATATTTTTCTTAACGTTTTATAAACATTCCAAAAAGTCTTAGTGGAATAATTATCTGTCTCACCAAAACTTCATATTAAGATTAGTCTGTAAGTAAAATAGAAGTATATTTTTTGAACGATAGGTGTTTCCCGAGATTTGTTGTTCTACTGAAGAAGTGTATAGAGTGAAATACAAAAGAAAAGGCGTATGATAGAAGACTGCCCGTTAACTTAAGTACAAACGAGGAAAGTTTTCAAGGTTCTGTAACTCTCTTGTTAGTAACACGTGAAATGCCGCAATAAACCTCGCTTTTTATGAAACGGCTCTGTGGAACCCTGCGTTCATGGGGAAGGAAAGAAAAAAAGATGATTAGTTGTCTGCTACTGAGCCATCTTCATGTAGTGGAGTCATGAGGGGTCGTTCCATGAATTCTTTCATGTTATTTTCTACCCCCCTTTCATTTAACGTGATGCCAATGCCTGGTGTATCAGGTACAATTAAATAGCCTTTCTCAAGTTTTAGCGAGGCCTTCACGACTTCTCGCTTCCACTCTTGTCCTGGAAGTGAACCGTCGCCTGTGTACTCTTGAATGAGGCAGTTTGGAGCGCAAGCATCTATCTGGACACAGGCGGCTGTGCTTATGGGACTTAAAGGGTTGTGGGGAACAGCGAGGACTTGATAGGCCTCTGCCAAGGCAACAATCTTCTTTGTCTGCGTTATTCCACCTGCAAGACAAATATCGGGACGGATGTATGCACAAGCTCTCTTATGAAGAAATGAATTGAATTCGAAAATGGTGTGTAATCGCTCACCCGTTGCTACGGGAACAAGACAATTAGCTGCCACGTAGGCCATCGCCTCCACTGTGTCCTGTGTTGTAGGATCTTCTATGAAGAGAAGCCTGTATTTCACAAGTTCTCTGCCCAGTACTATGGCTTCATCGGGCGTTAATCGGTTGTGCACGTCAATAAGGACGTCTACCTCGTCGCCCACTGCATCTCTTACCGCTTTCACGCGGTTTACCGTTGTCTTCAAACGGGCGGAATAGGTAAGCTTCTGTGACGCAGGAACGAAGGGGCTGAATCTGACTGCGGTAAAGCCTTCCCTCACCTTCTCTTCAGCATCTCTAACCAGTTCTTCGTTGGAGTCGCCTCGTATATGCATGTAGACTCGAACCTTTTCTCGGCACTTGCCTCCTAGAAGCTGCCACACTGGCGCATCGAAGTATTTACCCTTGATATCCCATAGAGCGATATCGATGGCACTGAGAGCGCCATGGAGGGCACCCCCTCGGTGATGATTGTTCCGATAGATGTACTGCCAGTGATGATCTATACGAAGAGGGTCCTTATCCAAGAGGTACTTCGTGAGACGCTTAAGAATTCCCTCTGTTCCCTCCGGGAAGCCCCAGAAGCCTGATTCTCCGATGCCTATTATGCCCGTGTCCGTCTCTATCTGCACGATGTGGCAATGAGTTCGAAGTTTGAAGGATTTAACACTCTCTATTTTCAAAAGGCACAATTCCGTTATGTTGTCTAATTGAGTCTATGCTTCTAGAATCTAAAAGCTTTTGTTGTTAGAGGCATTCTTAACAGTAGGAGTGACAGTTACGTTTAGCCAGAATTTATATTAAGTGACGTAAAAACAGCCAAGTATAAGATAGAGAGGTGGACTTAGGGTTAGGAAGGGTGTAGTATAAACCAGATTTTGGGAATCCTTGAGCACTTTTACTACTCTACACAAATCCAGCCGAAGACGTACGTCTGGAGGATGGACAAGACCTTGAGCTACAATAACTTCCAGAAGCCCTTTCGTTTACTTGATTGAAAAAAGCTTAATATTTGAGGGACAAGTTGATCAGTGCAATATCACTATAGAAGGGCGAAGCGTTTACACTTCACGACTTTTTTATTGAGATCCGTTCGAGCTCGAAAAAGGGAGTCTACTGTTAGAGTTGATAAAGATTATCAGTTTAGTGAAGAATTACTTCACCTACTTCAATCAGAACGATAGAGAGAGCTACCGCGTTGCCTACCCTTTAACATAGAAATTAATAAAGGGCGAGTCTCGCTCGCTTTCTCCTATTTTTTCATTTTAATAATTAAAGTAATTAAGAGGTACACATCAGCATGGAATATAACGTATAAAAGAGTTAGGATAAATCAACTTCCAATTAACCGTTTTATCATAACTATTTGTGACGGCAATAAGTGTTTTATCAATGCGATACAGACGTGTATAAATCAACCTTCGAAGCATACATAGCTGAGAGTAAAGACTTTTAAGCCTAATATTGGAAAGTTTCCTTCTCTCAAACCACCGAAAAAACCGTCTTTTCAACGTTACAAATTAATCCCAAGGAATATAAATCTTAAAACCGCGAGTGCTTTCAATAACTAACAAATAGTCGGCTCCTTTTTTTAAGAACTCCTTGTAATCAAATATAATTTTGAGGGAACCGTTTATTTTAGTAGACTTGGGTAAAAATACTTCTTTCCACGCTTCTGCTTACAATTATCCCAATCCCTCAAAATAGAGACCGCCTCATTAGCCACCCTAATGCCGTCTTCTTCCCCCGCTCCAGGCTCAAAAACGTTCTTACTCCGGTTGGCATAGACGGCACAGACCGTATCAGCGCGGTTGTTAAAGAGAGTGCTTAGAGTGAAGAGAGTTGCGCACTCCATCTCGAAATTGAGGACATTGGCTTTTTTTAGGTCTGTGATCAAAGAACATGTCCCGGAATGGCGGGACGTGTGTAGTGAGGGTCTCTGCTGACCAGCATAGAAGTCAGCGGTGGTCGCGGTAATTCCCACATGATAACGTACACCCAAACCTTCAGCAGCCTCTATAAACGCCATTAAGACTTCGTAGTTCGCGTGGGCTGGATATTCGGGAAGTACATAGCTTTAACTGGCTCCATCTAATCGAACAGCTGCCGAAGATATGACCAAATCACCGCACTCAATTCCTTGTCCGATTGCACCCGTGCTACCCACTCTGATGAATGTATCAACCCCGATGGTAGACGCTTCATGAACCACGATGGCCATGCATGCGGAACCGATACCACTGGAGACCGCTGAGATGTCAGTTCCTTTATACTTGCCTGTGAAAGAGTGAAATTCTCGGTGATAGGCTATTTCCCTTGAATGTTCCCACCATTCAACAATTTTAGGAATTCGTTCCGGATTTCCGGGAATGAGGAGGTACTTTGCCAAATCTCCTTTTTTGCATTGGATGTGATATTGTCTTCCCTCCATCGTGGAGGGGTCGTCGGCTTTAATGGATGTCATACTTCTTCATCCGTTGATCGTTCCTTTTGTAAACTAAGCCTGGATGTTTTTACTTTCCTCTTTATATTAACGACCGTTTAGATGGTGGTTTCTTTGTTTGCGGAGGCTATACTCGCTTCTAAGAGCTCCAATCCCTTGTCAATGAGGTCGCGTGTAATAGATAGAGGTGGGGAAAGTAGCAGAATCGCTTCATCGTTTCTACTGGAGAGCAGCCCTCGTCTCCAGTTTTCAATTAATATTTTCTTTGCCATCTGTGGATTTGGTTCTTTCGTCTCCTCGTCCTTCACAAATTCAATGCCGACCATCAAACCTTTTCCTCGAACGTCCCCAACCACTGCATATTGTTCTTTAAGCTCTAAGAGACGCCGTAGGAGATAGTTCCCCATTCGAGCCCCATTTTCAACGAGGTTTTCCTCCCGTAAGACCTTAAAAACCGTCATAGCCGCTGCGCAGGCTAAAGGATTTCCACCGAACCTGGTTGAGTGGACGTCAGGTTCCCAATCCATAACTTGTGCCCTAGAAACTACAGCCCCTAAAGGGAGGCCTGACGCTAAAGCTCCACCAACGCAGACTATGTCTGGATATACTTTCCAATGCTCAATTCCGAACCACCGGCCAGTGCGTCCCATGCCAGTGTACGCCTCATCATCAACTAAGAGGATTCCCCAAGAATCCAATAGCTTCTTCAATCGCCGAAAATAGTCTGAAGGAGGAATGATACAGCCGTTTTTCCATTGGATGGGTTCAAAAAAGGCAGCGGCCACCTCATCGGGTGGAAGGTGTTTTGTAAAAATGTTCTCCTCTATGAAGTCAACACACCAATAGTTACAAGTAGGAAGCTCCTGTTTGAAAGGGCAACGATAACAATTTGGATAGGGGACGTGGACTACGCCTCCAAACATGGGAGAGAAATGCCTTAAGCTCGTTGCTCCTCTTCCTGAAAGGCTTAGAGCTCCCAAAGTAGATCCATGAGACGCCCCTGTGAACGCCAAAAAGCGGTTTCGACGAGTATGCCATTTTACTAGTTTTATTGCAGACTCAATCGCCTCTGACTCGCTGGCAACATAAAAAACCTTTTTTTTAGGGGAGACTGGAACTGTTTTTACGAGGGCTTCCGCTAAGTCAATCAGAAGCGCAGGGTAGACGGCTTGGATGCTGTGAAGAAGTTTCTCGCTTTGTTTTTTTATTGCTTCTAGCACCGTGAGATGACCGTGCCCCAGATTCATTATACATGAAAAGGAGGTGAAGTCTAGGTATTCATTCCCATCCACATCTCGTACAATACAGTCTTCAGCGGACTCTACGACTAAGGGAGAAGATAAGACAGAGGATGGTGAAAGGATACCTTGCCTTTTTTTCAAAAGGTCTCTTGTTTTAGGGCCTGGGGGCGTGACGACTATTCGTGGATACGTGGACATTTGAATCAACCGTTTTCTCTAGGAGATATTAGCTGGGAATCATTAAAGACTTCCCCCATAAAAAGAATTGAAATATAGAAGTTTTATTCGAACTCCGTACTCGTTCATATGGAAACGTAGAACCCTTCAGATATATTCCTAAAAAAAGAGTTCTGTAAGCCACCACCATAGTGATAGATATAAAATAAAAGTTTTATATGGGTAAACGAAGGTTTTAGAGTGACCATGGCGTTTGAAAGAGTTGTCTACCCGTTTGCTGCCATCGTTGGACAGCAAGAACTGAAGCGTGCTCTTCTACTGAACGCTATTAACCCTCGGATAGGTGGACTACTTATCCGAGGTCCAAAGGGCACTGGCAAGAGCACGTCCGTACGAGCCATCGCAGACTTGTTGCCAGAGATAAACGTTGTAAAGGATTGCCGATTTAACTGCAATCCTAGCGATCCTACAAACATGTGTCTTGATTGCTTTTCCGCTTATAAAAAGGGCGAGTTTTTACCCGTTGAGAAACGAAAGATGCGAGTCGTTTCTCTACCAATTGGTGCAACGGAGGATCGAGTTATCGGGAGTTTAGACATAGAAAAAGCGATAAAGATTGGTGTTCGTGCCTTAGAACCCGGCATCTTAGCGGAGGCCAATCAGAGCATCCTTTATATCGATGAGGTCAACCTCCTCCCCGATCACATCACTGACGTAATTCTCGACGTCGCAGCGTCCGGGTGGAACATCGTGGAGCGCGAATCAATCTCTGTAGGACATCCGTCTAGATTTATCTTAATTGGGACGATGAATCCTGAGGAAGGAGAGCTTCGACCTCAATTACTTGATAGGTTTTCACTACATATATCAATTCAAGAAGTACTCGATAAAAATCAACGAATATCGATTGTCAAAAACAACTTGCAGTTTGGAGATAATCCCCTCAACTTCATAGAGACCTTCAAAAATGAACAAGCAATGTTGAGAGATAAAATTATTCAAGCTCAAGAGACCCTGTTAAAGGTCACGATTCCAGATTCGTTATTAGAGGTTGTAGTTCGCTCCTGTATTGCGCTCAACATCGATGGTCACAGACCAGACATTGTAGCGGTTAGAACAGCCAAAACACTGGCCGCTTTTAAGGGACTCATAGAAGTCACTGCGGAGGACATCTTACATGTCGCTCAAATGGCGATAGGGTTTAGAACTAGGAGGGGAGGCTTTGAAGAGCCTGCCACCGCTGAAGAAGTGGAAGAAGCGTTTACAATGGCTATGAGTCGGAAGGTATAGTGGGGTTGGCTAACTTGATAAGGATAAAAAGATGAAGTCTCCATGACCCCACGTGTTTTTTTAGGTGAAAGCAGACCCATTTACCCCTTTACAGCCATAGTCGGCCAAGATGAGTTGAAAATGGCTCTTATCCTTAATACTATAGATCCCAACATTGGTGGAGCGCTTCTCACAGGACCGAAGGGCACCGGAAAATCCTCCCTTGTACGCGCTGTAGAAGAGATTTTTCCCGTGATAGAAGTCGTAGAGGACTGCGTTTTTAAGTGTAACCCGTTCGACCCAACAAGTATGTGCAACGATTGCCAATCACGGTTTGATGCGAAAAAAGTATTGCCAAAAATTCAGAAAAAGGTGCGTGTCGTTACTTTGCCTTTAAGCGCGACTGAGGATCGAGTGGTTGGAAGCCTCGACATTGAATTAGCTCTCCGCAAGGGAATAAAAGCGCTTCAGCCAGGTATACTAGCTGAGGCAAATCAAAATAGCCTTTACATCGACGAGGTCAACCTCCTCCCCGATCATCTTGTAGACATGATTCTAGACGTTTCAGCCTCTGGTTGGAACGTCATTGAACGAGAAGGTATATCCATCACTCACCCGTCACGCTTCGTCTTAGTCGGCACTATGAACCCCGAAGAGGGGGGGTTGAGGCCTCAAATACTTGATCGTTTCGGCCTTCACGCTCAGGCTCAGAGATTGGTGAACCCCCAGGATAGGATGAAAGTTATAAGAAGAAGAGAAGCGTTTCTAAGAAATCCCTTAGCATTCTGTGAAACCTACGAGTCTCAGCAAGAGGACCTTAAAAGAAGAATAGAAGTTGCTCGAGACGTTCTTCCGAGGGTGCAAACGCCACAATCAGTCATGGAAAGCATAGCGAAGATTTGCACGCATCTCCAAGTCGATGGGTATCGACCAGACATCGTTATGATGCGAGCGGCAAAGGCCCTGGCGGCTTTCAACAATAGAGAACTCATTCTACCTGAAGACCTTTTAATGGCATCCAATTTAGCCCTAAGTCATCGAACGAGAAACTCAGGTCAGATACCACCACCCACAACAAAAGAAATCAAAAAAGCCTTTAAAATAACTCCTGTTGGCGAGAACCCCTTACTTGCTAAGCTGGGTCGCTTGAGAAATGTTAGAAGCCCCTTTTCATTCGGAAAGTTTAGGAGAATACCACTTTTAGCGATTTTGGTAGTGTTACTCTTTATACTTGCATTGTTTTTCACCCCATTTTTCTCAGCACAACTATTTCTCCAGTTCTTTGTCCAAATATTCTCATCTATAGATCGAGTCTTCATGTTATTCTTGATCATGACGTTACTGTTTGTCATCTTTAGTTTAATCGTGAAACGACCTGAAAAGAAGGCCCACAGCCAAGTTCTTGACCTCGCCAAGATTACTTCTGAGCAAATGTCGAGTAGACGAGCAGATAGACAAGGTACGCAAGTACCTCAAGACGGGGTTCGGTCACCATCCCTAGCAGAAACCGTTGAAGAACGGGAAACGGAAGTGGAGGAGGGGGAAAAGGTTTTTGAAAGCATCCCTCAAGAAAAACAAACCGAGTTTTTAAAGAGGACGAAACGGTCTCAAGAGGAAAGATCCTTACGGGGAAGACGGTACTTAGTAGGTAAACGAGCTCCCGTTGTGACCTCACTCTCGCGTGGCAGATATGTTTGGCATGCGCTTCCAAAGAAGAAGCCTTGGAATATAGCCTTGGAACCTACAATTCGTGCAGCAGCTCCTTATCAACTAGCTAGGAAAAAGCAAAATCTATCTGTAGTCATAAGGCCTCAAGATATCCGAATTAAGATGAGGGAGTATCGTGCTCCTTTTACGATACTAATCCTCGTTGACTTGAGCTTATCAATGATTAGTTCAATCGTTAATCTTGGTAAAGCCATAACAACGCTACATCAAAACGCGTTCAGGCGTCGGGACCGTGTTGGCTTAGTTGTCTTCAAGGGTAATGATGCCTTCGTTCTTCAGGAGCCAACAACTAATGTCGAATTGGTTGTGAAGAAATTGTGGATGGCTCGAGTCAGCGATTTCACGCCCATGGCTAAAGGCATGCTCAAGGCGTGCAGAGTCTTAAGACTTGAAAAACAGCGAAACAAAGATTCAGTTCGCATGCTCATAATCATTTCAGATGGTATAGCAAATGTTCCCCTTAAGCAACCCCTATCAAAACGTGGTCGCAAGACTTTTTTAAGCGAGCCTCAAGCTGACGCCATTGATGTCGCTCGACTTCTAGCAAGAGATAACGTAAAAAATATTGTTATCAACACGTCTCATAGGCCCTTAGAAGCGATGATGACGGAAAGCGGTTACCGCCGAAGAAATTTGCTTAATCCCACTGCGTTCTTAATGCAAATTGCTGAGTCATCCAAAGGAAGCTATTACGGACTTGTTTTAAATAAGGAAGACGCGGTTCGGATAGATCCAGATATTAAAAGAAAACATTTTACTATTGGTTCTGTTCTTACAAAGTGAGTGGGTATTAAGCAGGATACGTATGCATGAATGGGGTTACTCAGTTTTATCCTTTGATAGTCGAAATTCGCTTATCAAAATACTTCTCAGTCAGTTATTTTATTAATAGCCGCAAATTATTGACAGATACCTTAATTACTTGTATAATAAATTGATTATGTCATTAGTTGTAAAATGGTGAGATGAAAATGGGACGAAGAAGAAAAAGAATAGTGAGTCCCCTGAGAAAACAATTACCAAAAATCTTTTTATGTCCAAGATGCGGAGTCAAAGCTGTCTATGTCGTGTCTAAAGATGAAACTCAAGCCCAGGTCACGTGTGGAAACTGTGGGTTTGAGAATAAAGTTCCTATTTCTCCGACCGATAAACCCGTTGATCTTTATTGTAAATTTACAGACATGTTTTATGCTCGGTCTTTGCAATAGATTTTGAAAAATTGAAGGAATGATGAGTAAATGAAAAGTGTTGAAGAGTATCTTTCAAAAAAAATTCGTTGTAAAGGAAGCATTCACCTCACTCTTTTAGACCCAGAGAGAATACTGCCCTCCGAGGCTGCTAAAACAGCGAAAGCTCTTGAAGCCGCTGGAACTACGGCGATAATGATTGGGGGTTCTACTGTGGTATCAGTACCTCAACTTGACGAAGTGGTTAAAGCGGTTAAAGATGAAATTGAAGCCCCCGTAATCCTGTTTCCCAACAATATAACCGGAATCAGCCGTTTTGCTGACGCTATCTGGTTTATGTCCCTCCTTAATTCGGATAACCCCCTCTTCATCACTGGTATCCAAGCTTTAGGAGCGCCCTTGATCAAACGATATGGCTTGGAAACCTTGTCCCTTGGATACATAATCGTTGATGCTGGAAGCACAGCTGCATACATTGGCCAAGCCCGTGCCTTACCAAGAGATAAACCTGAAATCGTGGCCTCCTATGCGTTAGCTGCCCAATATTTAGGAGTGCATTTTGTTTATTTAGAAGCGGGTTCAGGAGCATGCGAACCTGTTCCATTAAAAATGCTTTCTGTTGTGAAGAATACAATTGAAATCCCCTTAGTTGTTGGAGGAGGTATCAGAACTAGATTCGATGCTGAGGCTGTCGTGAAAGCTGGAGCCGACATAGTAGTGACAGGTACTATTGTTGAAGAATCTGGTTTAACGGGTGAAATGGTTGAGATAATAGAAGGCATACATGAGATGGGTATAAAGAAGATTGAACGACGTAAGTGATTTATTGAAAACTGTTTTATCGCTTTTCTTTCAATATCTCCATAATTAATTTAGTATTTTTAAAGTAAATAGGTAAATAACGTATTTATCCGTAAAAGTATCCTTTTGTTTTGGAGATTAATTATGAGTCTCGCTGCCACTCGTCATTGTAAAGATTACTTGCTTCAATTGGAAAGTGAACTTAAAAACCTCTACGACATTGCTAGTACGGCCCGTAGCAAAGGAATAGACCCTTCTTTTGAGCCTGAAATTCATGTAGCTAAAGACTTAGCTGAAATGGTCGAGGGCTTAGTAGGTCCTAAAAATGTCGCCGAGAGAATTCGTGAATTAAGTGAAAAAATGGATCCCTATGAGATGGCCTTCGTTGTTTCTGAAGATATCGTACATGCAAAATTTGGACATACAGATCCAGAAGAAGCCGCAGAACAAGCCATAAAAACTTCCCTCGCAATCATGACAGGGGGTATAACCGCTGCCCCCATGCAAGGAATAGCCCACGTGAGAATTAAGAGAAACATGGATCGTGGCCGTTACTTGGCACTATATTTTGCGGGTCCTATACGTTCGGCAGGTGGGACAGAGCAAGCGTTAATCTTAATTATCGGAGATCATATTAGACGTCGACTCGGCCTTGACAGGTACAAGTCAACTGAGAATGAAGTTCATCGCTTCATAGAAGAGATTCGACTGTACGAGAGAGAAGTTGGTCGGTTCCAATACCATATTTCCGATTATGAATTAGAAACTGCCCTTAGAAACCTTCCGGTAGAAGTAAATGGTACCGAAACCAACCCTTTTGAAGTTTCTTCATTTCGAAATCTGCCTAGAATAGAAACAAACCGTGTGAGAGGAGGGGCACTCCGGGTTGTTAACGATGGAATTGTAGGGCGATCTCAAAAGGTTTTGAAGATAACTGAATATATCGGAATAGAGGGATGGGAGTGGCTTGAGCACGTCCGGGAAAACAATAATGAAACCGAAGTAAGTGCAGACAATATGTATCTAAAGGACGTTATTGCAGGTCGCCCCGTATTTTCGTTTCCTCATAGAAGGGGTGGGTTTCGCCTGAGGTATGGGCGTTCAAGGAATACTGGATTAGCTGCTTTAGGAGTACACCCTGCAACGATGGCGGTTCTTCAAAATTTTCTCGCATCGGGAACTCAAGTTCGCGTTAACAAGCCAGGAAAGGGGGGCATCACCCTTCCCGTAGATACGATAGAAACACCAATCGTAAAATTGAAAGACGGCTCAATTATCAGGGTAGAATCTCTTTCTGAGGCAAATCAAGTGGAAGGTAAAATCGAGAAGATACTGTTTATTGGAGATATGCTTGTTGGGTTTGGAGAGTTTCTAGAGAACAATAAGCCTCTAGAGCCTTCAGGATATACTGAGGAATGGTGGGTACAAGATGTTTTTGAGATACTGAATAAAAAATTTAATAACTCTATGGAAGAAGCAGCTCGGTCCATAGCCTTTCCCCTCAATCGATTGAAAGACCTACTGGAACAGCCATTGGAAATCAAACCTACTAGTAGAGAAGCTGTTGCCTTAGCTGAAGACCTTGGAGTTCCCCTTCATCCTCGATTCACATACTTTTGGAGTGACTTAGAATTCGAAGATGTTTCTTTTTTACGTGAAGTACTAGTCAAGTCTGAGAGAATCGTTGAAGAAGAAGCACTATTGAAACTCAGTTTTCCGTCAAGTACAAAGGTCAACGAGATACTCGAAAAAATATGTGTCCCTCACGGGGTAAAAGATGGCCGAATTATTATATGTCAAGATGCGATAATACTTGCTTCCTGCCTGAGAATAGATGAGACCGGACTTAAGCTTAGAAGACAAAACACAATCGTGGAAACAATTACAGCGTTGTCGGGAATAACGGTTAAAGAAAAGGCGTTAACATATATCGGAGCGAGGATGGGACGTCCTGAAAAAGCGAAAGCGAGAAAGATGAAACCTCTTGTACACCTGTTGTTTCCAATGGATATGGCTGGTGGAACACGTAGAAATTTAGTGCTAGCAGCAAAAAAGAGAGTGATACAGATTGAAATTGCACGAAGAAAATGCTCAAGCTGTGCCGAAATAACGTATCTACTGACCTGCCCAAAGTGTGGTAGTCAAACAGTTGGAGAAAAAACGTGTCCCAGATGTAAAAGAGTTATTGAAAAAGATGTATGTCCTGGTTGTAGAGTGCCTACCGTAAATTATGATAGAAGAACAATAAATGTTGGGGAAGCCTACAATAATGCACGGAAAACACTTGGAATAAATCTAGATTTGATAAAAGGCGTTCGGGGCCTCATGAATAAATCTAGATTTCCTGAGGCGATTGAAAAAGGGATTTTAAGAGCAAAACACGGTATTTCCATATTTAAAGATGGGACGGCTCGGTTTGACGCCACCGATGCACCTCTAACACATTTTAAACCCCGAGAAATTGGAGTGTCACTTGAGAAACTTATGCAACTTGGTTACCTTCATGATATGAAAGGATTGCCGATTAAATCCTCAGATCAAATATGCGAACTTAAAATTCAAGATGTCATAATTTCTAAAGCCGGTGCTGAGTACCTCCTTCGAATAAGTCAATTCATTGACGATTTACTCCAAAAGGTTTACGGACTTCCCTCCTTCTACAACGTAAAAAGAGTGGAAGATCTTATAGGTCACCTTATCATGGGTCTTGCACCTCACACTTCTGCAGCGGTTTTGGGTAGGATACTCGGTTTTACTGAAGCCCGTGTTTGTTACGCTCATCCACTATGGCACAACGTAAAGAGAAGAGATTGCGATGGAGATGAAGATGCGGTCTTGTTGGTCTTAGATGCCCTGCTAAATTTTTCTAAATCTTATCTTCCGGACAAAATAGGTGGAATGATGGATGCACCTCTTCTCTTGATATCTGCTATTAATCCTTCCGAGGTGGATGAAGCCCATAATGTGGATTTAAACTCGACCTATCCTCATGTCTTCTTTAAGAAAACGTTGGAACGAGTTGACCCGATAAAAATAAGCCGAGCAATGGATCTTGTCGCTCACCGACTTGGAACACCAGCTCAATTTGAAGGCTACTCTTTCTCTCACAAAACTTATGATATAAACAAAGGAAATTTGGAGAGTTCATACGTAAAACTAGGAGCTATGAAAAATAAGTTGTTAGGTCAACTTCAATTAGCAGAGAAGCTTCAGGCTGTAGATGCTAAAGAAGTGGCTAGAAGGGTTCTAACAACTCATTTCATGAGAGATATCGCGGGTAATCTAAGGGCTTTCACAAATCAGCGAGTTAGATGTAAGAAGTGTAACATGAAGTTCAGGAGAATTCCTTTGTCCGGTAAATGTTCGAAATGTGGTGGTGACTTGCTTCTCACCGTTCACCAGAAAGGAATAGAAAAATATTTGGACATAGCTGAGCAATTAGTCCAAAAATATGAATTGGGAAACTATTACGAACAGAGGCTGAAACTGATAAAAAACGAAATCCAACAACTATTCAATGTAGAAGAGATTAAAATAAAACAAGTAGAATTAGGAGCCTTCATGTAAGCTCAAAAATAATAAAAGTCGTACAAATCATCATTATTATTATGAATCAGTACAGGTATCGCAAATGAAATACTAAAGCCAGATGAAAACATTAATTATAAAAGAGGATGATTCAATGAAAAATATTTCATATTCTAATTTTAAACAGTTAGATATACGTATAGTTGAAGTTATCAGAGCAGAGGTCATCCCTCATAAAAACCGAATATTAAAACTCACTGTTGATATAGGCTCCGACGAAATTAGAATAATCGTGGCTGGTGGAGCTAACTTTTACTCTCCTGAACAATTTTTGGGAAAAAAATTTGTGGCACTGGTTAACCTGGCTCCAAGAAAAATTGGCCAGATAGAATCCAGAGGAATGTTATTAGCTGCAGAATCTGGTGAGAAACCGCTTTGGCTTACGGTGGATGATTCGGCTCCAATAGGAGCGAAGGTTAAATAGAAGTCCTGACTTAAGTCGTTTATAGGAGGAATGGACTATTAGCAGGAAAAAAAAACGTTCTAGTGAAACCCCAATGCCTACTGGTTCTGCGGGTATCTTGAGCTTCTATTCAGAAAAAACCGATTCTGTTTTAAAAATTAGACCCGAATTAGTTATTGGCTTTACAATCACTCTGATATTGACAGTTATATTGGCGAGTATGTTCATACCGAGATAAAGAGATGAAAATTTTTATTCTGACTAAAATTTTACAAGTACTCTTGTAGAGGCTTCTGATTAATAGAAGTAATAGGATATGCTCTTGTACCAAGTTCTCTGGAAAGGTATTTTGAAAAATACTCCTGATTTCCATGAATAGTAAAGACCTGTTTTGGTTTTACTTGTTTAACGTAGTTCACAAGTTGATTGAAGTCTGCGTGTCCACTTAACGGAAATGCTCCGCTAAACTTTCTTGACCTATACTTTAAAACCCAGCCAGAAGCGGTAGCAAGAGAGTATGATTGAGTTGGAAAGGTCTTATAGTGATTTGGAACAATGAATACACATTGTTTACTTCTCAATAATTCTTTTCCTTCCTCGCTGTTTGAACACGTATAAATCAGTTTCACACCGTTTTTTTCATAGGCTTGATTAACCTTTTCCACAATCGGATGAACCAATACAGGAACTTTCGTTAAACTATTAATAATTTTAATTATTTCTTGAGCCTTACCCGTTGAGTATACTTGAAAGATAGGGAGGTCCCCGTCTGTTAAACATCCCAAAATCCAATTAACAATCTCAATGCAGGTCTCTCCAAAACTGGGAAAAACGTAATTAGGAGATCCATACGTCGTTTCAACGATTAAAACGTCACATGGTATGACTTCAGCCGCCTTAGTAGTCAACATATCGCGATAATTTATATCGCCAGTATACACAACCGTCGTTTCTGGACCTCTAATTTCAAATTGAGCAGAACCAAGGATGTGACCCGCGTTATGAGCAATTATCTCTAATTCGCCAACACGCGTTTTTTCGCCATAATTGAGGAGTTTAAAACGCTCAGATACGTTATTTTCTCTAAACAACAAAATGTCTTTGGTTCCAAAAGTCATATAATTCTCGGCTTTTAAATTCAAACTACCGATATGGTCTTTATGAGAGTGAGAAAAGAAGTTAAGTGAATTTAAGTTTTTTTTTGTTTGCGGGTCAAAACGAATAACAAAGTCTCCCGTCGTCACAACGACGCCCCTAGACCAACCAAGGTTAATAGTCATAAAGCTACCTCTTTAACACAAACATCCCTGTTTGAAATAACTAATCCCTGTTAATCGCTTTATAAATAAAAAGGTTAGTAAGTCTAATGAAGAATCTCTATCCGCTGTACAGAACTCAAATTAATAAATATTTCACTTCGATCCTCTCGACTAACAACTTGGGGTAAAGGGTTTGCCAAAGTGGTTCTCATCACAATTGCATCGGCGTTAGAAATCCACAATCCTGGAGGTTCCGAGGAAACGGTAGCTATCTCCCCTTCAAAACCAAAATTCCGATCAAGAACCACACGAACTTTTTTACCTGTATTTCTTTCAAGAATTTGAAGAACGGAAAGACCGACCTCTCCAGACATTATTAGTTCACGTTTTTATGTGTACTGACTCGATGAATAAAGGTTGTTCTTTAAAAAATTGAGCTAATCTATTTAAAAATTTATGTTTAATTTAAAATTCTTTAATAGAGAAACTGTATTTGAAATAACATTGAGGAAAAGTAAATCCTATGAAAAACAATAAAAGCACGGGTTTGACAAAAGCAGCAAGACATTACAGGTCTCTTTTCTCACTCCCAAGTTATTATAACTTGATTGCTCTTACGATTCTAATTAATATTATTGGAAGTCTTATTGCATTTACTATTGCCTACAATTCATTACAAAAAATGATAGACGGTCTTGTTTTTAGTTTACAAGTATTAATTATCCCAACGATTACAATGGACTTATTTTTATTCAAAATAATAATTAAAGACAACACCGTTTTGGATGAAAGAAGAGGGGTTGGTCTTTCTTTATTCGTTTGTATTATTTGGGTTATCGCTATAAACGTTGGTGCTATGTTTCAATTAGTGCTAAATAACCCCGCGTTATTGAGTTATGCCGTTTTATTTGCTGTATGTTTAGGAATTTTACTTAGATATTTAGTTGTTACCACGGTCACCTATCTGAATACCCTACAGTCAATTTTTACAATTTTACTTCAACCAGTATTATACTTTCTTTCTGTTATATTATTCTTTAATCTGTGGCAATTCAGCGTATTTTCAGCCGTCCTAATCTCGAGCAGTATCATCTTAATCTCCTCCTACATTTTCATTAAATTGATAGATAGAAAGGGTATACAAGCCGTAGGCATAGGGGCTATTCCCCTTCTCAAAGCTTTTGTAGCTAATTGGGTTTCAGGTGTTACTCAGCCCCTTGAGGATTATTTAGAAATATTGGGTTCGAACACGAGTTTTTTGATAAGTCTGTTAGCTTTTAAAAAAGTAGAGTCCACGGAACTAGTCGTGGTTGTTCCAACGATACATCCTGGGCCTTTCAAAAATTTAGGAAGTAGTAACCTTCCTTATTTAATTCAAAATGGTTTGGAAAAACATATTGAGGGAGTTGTTGCAGTACCTCATGGTACGTGTAACCATAAATCGAATTTAACATCCAAACGACAATGTGTAAAAGTGGTAAAAGAGATAATAAAGGCCTCCACCTTTTCTAAAGTTGACTATGAGGCAACCCGGTTTGTTAGAGAAGAAAATAACCTCACAAAAGCTTCATGTCAAATTTTTGGGGATGTAGCTTTTGTAACCATTACCTGTTCCCCCTCAAATATGGAAGATGTTCCAAAGGAAGTCGGATTAGAAATTATAAAAAGAGGAAAAGCGTTAGGAGCGAAAGATGTTATAGTTGTTGACGCCCATAATAGTGCAAGTAGTTCAAAGGACCTATCTTATCTTTCTGATGAAGTGTTAAATGATATTATAGTAG
>JAZFSF010000146.1:0-2331 GCA_036446055.1 Bathyarchaeia archaeon
GATTATGTTTGAAAGTTAACCAAATCTTAATCATAATCATTAGCACGCCCTTCCAGTCCCGTAAATAGCGTAATCCCTCACGCAGGTCAGTCAGCACCGATGATTTATTGTCTATTGTATCTGAGCGTAGCAGCCGCGGAATCTGGATGAAGAATAGAGGTCCTATGGCTAGTATAGCCGTACTCACATCGATAGCTAAGATGCTTTGAATTGGCAGTAATTCGATTAGTAGAGCTCCTAGTGGGGGAGCGATTATATTTGCCAAGCCTTGAATAGTCTGATTCAACCCTGATACGCGGGACAGGTACTTCTTGGACACCATAAGCGTAGTCGAAGCCTGCATTGCTGGCCACTGGAATGCGCCACCCACAGAGCGAATGAACATCACCGTGTAAATATGCCAAATCTGCACTGTACCTTGTGCATAAAGCAAAGCTAACACGACTATTGCTAACGCGATGACCCCGTCTGAAACCATCAAAACGATTCGTCGATTCCAACGATCTATAAGGGTTCCAGCAAAAGGCCCAAAAATGACTTGAGGTAGAATAGCCATTATCGAGGCGAAGGCGAGTACCGAAGCCGAACTGGATGTCTTAGTCAACCACCATACGAGGGCAAATTGAACAAGTCGGCTACCAAATAAGGAGAACGCTTGCCCCCCAAAGATGATGAAGAATTTTGTCATGGACTCAGATTTCTGGTTGACATTATCTTCGCTCATTGTGAAAATAGATATTGTTAACAACAAATACTTGAGTATTTTCCTAAAACTTGACTAGCTAATCATGACCTCTATTGGAATATAGTGACTTGCTTACGCTACATTCATTACACTGCTAATAAATCTCCCACGTCATCAGTATCGACCATCAAATCAAGCCACTTATACTCTTTTAGTCGGGTGAATCGTCTGGCTTTCTTATTTTTCGTTAATATGGTTGATAAACGTTTAAAACGTGGATTGCAATTACTTTTATATATTCATTTGAAAAAGAAAAGGAAGAGGTTTACATGAGAGGAGTCATATTTCTCGGCGAACGCGAAGTGAAGTTGAAGGAATTTCCCGATCCCAAGCCTGATTTCTTTGAAGCAATCGTGGAGATGAGAGCTTCTGGACTGTGTGGCAGCGACTTCAACCGCTATCGAGCACCCAAGACGGAGCAGAATGACCCTTCCCAGCTCAAGGCTGGAGGGCATGAACCGTGTGGCGTGGTAGCGGAGGTGGGAACGGGCGTGAGAAACGTGAAGGTGGGTGACCGTGTCATCGTCCATCATTACCTTGGCTGCGGACGTTGTAAATGGTGCTTGGTGGGATATTCCCAGATGTGTATCGACCCAGACGTTCAAAGAGTCTACTATGGTGGCAGCAACCACGGTGGTCACGCTGATCGCATAGCCGTTCATGAACGAGCCCTTGTTCCCATGCCCGATCAACTAAGCTTCGCGGAGGGGGCTGCCTGCGCCTGTGGGACGGGAACGGCATATGACGCGGTGAAAAAGCTGGATATCTCAGGTCGGGACACCTTCGCAATCTATGGCCAAGGACCAGTAGGGTTGAGCGCCACGCTTTTCGGTGTGGCCTCAGGTGCAAAGGTCATTGCAGTGGAGCCCAATCAGTATCGACGGGAGTTAGCCAAGAAACTAGGGTGTGAGGTCGCGATTGATCCCTTTGCAACTGATCCTGTGGAAGCCATAAAGAGTTTAACCCACGGGGAGGGAGCGGATGCTACCCTCGATTGTACAGGTCTCCCTGAGCCCCGAGTCAATATGGTAAGGAGTGCTAGGATATACGGGCGAGCTTGTTTCGTTGGAGAAGGCGGGCCCATTGCTTCTGATTTCAACATTAGCCGCGATATCATTCACAAACAGCTCACCGTCTACGGCTCTTGGACCATGAGCACGGTGCATTTAGCCGAGGTGGCTAACTACATCGTCGACCACAGAGTTCCTCTGAAAAACCTCATCACACATCGTTTTCCTCTTGAGCAAGCAGTAGATGCCTACAAACTCTTTGAGAGTGGACAAACCGGAAAGGTAGTCTTCACCTGGGAGTAACTCTCAAAAGGTACCATCCAAGGATAAGCGATTAGAAGAGAAAAACAGAGTACATATTTCCTATGAAGGTTGAGGTCTCCAATCCGTCACTAAAAAGAATTCACTTTTTTTCATTGACGTAGACTCTTGAATGAACTCATCCTAAAAGACGATTTAGCAAGCCCCTTACATATATTGATGAATACCTCAGACCTCAATTTAATGAGATGACGCCTAGAAAATCAGTATTTAGCTGGATAATCGGGTTTTTCAAGAGATTTACTCAAGAAACAA